>NZ_JBNNHG010000058.1:0-22759 GCF_050268705.1 Stenotrophomonas sp. NPDC077659
CAGCGCGCCGCCCTTGGCAAGCCCTTCGCAGGTGGAGATGTAAAGGCCCGGCGGGCGGCGATGCTGCAGGCCTGGTACCCGGGCATCCGCGGTGGCGAAGGCATTGCTGCGCTGCTGACCGGCCAGGTCAATCCCTCCGGCCGCCTGCCGGTGACCTGGGTGGTGGATGAGTCGCAGCTGCCGCGCCCGCACATCGACGGCCTGGGCTTCAAGCCGAAGAAGGAATTCGGCGACGTGTTCGATTTCGATATCGAAGGCGCCAACGTCGGTTACAAGTGGATGGCGGCCAAGGGCCTGACGCCCACCTTCGCGTTCGGTCATGGCCTGTCCTACACCTCGTTCGCCTATGAAAACCTCAAGGTGAGCGTGGAAGGCTCGCGCCTGGTCGCCAGCGTGGACATCCGCAACACCGGCAAGCGCGCCGGTGCCGATGTGGCCCAGCTGTACCTGAAACTGCCGGCCGGCAGCACCACGCCGATCCGCCTGATCGGCTATGACAAGGTGCAGCTGCAGCCGGGCGAACAGCGCCGCATCCGCATCGAAGCCGAGCCGAAGACGCTGGCCCACTACGATGCGCAGGCACGCCAGTGGAAGATCGAGGGCGGCACCTACCAGGTGCAGCTGTCGCGCACGGCGGCCGAGCCGCTGCTGACGGTGGACGTGCAGCTGGCGGAGCAGGTGCTGCGCTGATCCATGCTTTCCTTGCGGAAGTCGCTGGCGGCGGTGCATGAGGTGGCGGTGGTGTGAGGGTTCTGCCGGCCAGCGGCCGGCACTACCGACGGCGGCACATGTGTCATCAGTCCTGCCTGTATCCAGCGCAGAACGCAAAGCCTGCACACACTTCAGCGCGCAGGGCAGGAGTACGCTTGGATCTTTCCTGCCGGGAGGGGTCTCCATGCGTGTGCGTGCCGTTGCTGTAGCCATCGCCCTTTGCCTGTCCAGCACGGTGCTGGCCGCCGATACGCCGCCGATGACGCCGGACATCAGCGGCAAGCCCTTCGTGGCCCCGGATGTCGGCCGCGATTACGACAAGCGTGTGGTGATGGTGCCGATGCGTGATGGCACAAAGCTTTACACCGTCATCGTGGTGCCCAGGGGCGCGCACAACGCGCCGATCCTGCTGACCCGCACGCCCTATGATGCGGCCGGCCGCGCCAGCCGCAGCGATTCGCCACGCATGCGCGACCTGTTGCCGCAGGGCGACGAGGTGTTTGTCGATGGCGGCTACATCCGCGTGTTCCAGGACATCCGTGGCAAGTACGGTTCCGAAGGCGATTACGTGATGACCCGGCCGCTGCGCGGGCCGTTGAACAACACCAAGGTCGATCACTCCACCGACGCGTGGGACACCATCGACTGGCTGGTCAAGCATGTGCCGGAAAGCAACGGCAAGGTCGGCATGCTCGGCTCGTCCTATGAAGGCTTCACCGTGGTGATGGCCTTGACCGATCCGCATCCCGCGCTGAAGGTGGCCGCCCCGGAAAGCCCGATGGTCGATGGCTGGATGGGCGATGACTGGCTCAACTACGGTGCCTTCCGCCAGGTCAATTTCAATTACTTTGCGATGCAGACCGAGAAGCGTGGCAAGGGTACGCCGCTGCCCAGCCTCGGATACGACGACTACAGCACCTTCCTGCGCATCGGTTCGGCCGGTGACTACGCGCGCTTCACCGGCGTGGACCAGCTGACCTGGTGGAAGAAGCTGGTGCAGCATTCGGCCTACGACGGCTTCTGGCAGGGCCAGGCGTTGGACGCGGTGATGGCGAAGACGCCGTTGAAGGTGCCGACGATGTGGTTGCAGGGCCTGTGGGACCAAGAGGACATGTGGGGTGCCAACCATGCCTACCAGGCGATGGAGGGCCGCGACATCGGCAACACCCTCAACTACCTGGTGATGGGCCCGTGGCGGCACAGCCAGGTCAACTACACCGGTGACACGCTGGGTGCGCTGAAGTTCGACGGCGATACGGCGCTGCAGTTCCGCCGCGACGTGCTCAAGCCGTTTTTCGACCAGTACCTGGTGGATGGGGCGCCCAAGGCCGATACGCCGCCGGTGCTGATCTACAACACCGGTGAAAACCACTGGGACCGCCTGCAGGGCTGGCCGCGCAGCTGCGACAAGGGCTGTGCCTCCAGCAGCAGGCCGCTGTACCTGCGCGCCGGCGGCAAGCTGGCTTTCCAGGCGCCGGCGGCGGGGGAGGGGGATTTCGAGGAATATGTGTCCGACCCGGCCAAGCCGGTGCCGTTCGTGCCACGGCCGGTGCGCTTCGCGGACCGGGACATGTGGACCACCTGGCTGGTCAAGGACCAACGCTTCGTCGATGGTCGCCCGGACGTGCTGACCTTCATCACCGAGCCGTTGAACGCGCCGCTGCGCATCGGTGGCGCGCCGGTGGTGCACCTGCAGGCGTCGACCAGCGGCACCGACAGCGACTGGGTGGTGAAGCTGATCGACGTCTATCCCGACCAGGAGGCATCGACGCCGGAGATGGGCGGCTACGAGCTGCCGGTTTCGTTGGCGATCTTCCGTGGTCGCTACCGGGAGAGCTTCATTGATCCGAAGCCGCTGGCGGCCAACCAGGTGCTGCCTTACCGCTTCGACCTGCCCAACGCCAACCATACCTTCCAGAAGGGGCACCGGGTGATGGTGCAGGTGCAGTCCAGCCTTTTCCCGCTGTACGACCGCAACCCGCAGACCTACGTGCCGAACATCTACCTGGCCAAGCCGGGTGATTACCAGAAGGCCACGCAGCGGGTCTGGCACAGCACCGCGCAGGCCAGTTACATCGATCTGCCGGTGTATTGAGGGGAAACCGGGGATGCCGATCGGCCGCTCAGCGGGGGAGGAAAGTTCTGGCGCCGGCCCGCCGCCACAGCGACGGGCCGGTGACAATGGATCATGCGCCCAGTGCGGGGTAATCGGTGTAACCGTGTTCGCCGCCACCATACAGCGTGGCCGGGTCGAGGTCGGCCAACGCGGCACCGCTGCGCAGGCGCGCCACCAGATCCGGGTTGGCGATGAACGGACGCCCGAAGGCCACCATGTCGGCATAGCCGCTGGCCACGGCCCGTCCGGCGCGTGCGGCGTCGTAGCCGTTGTTGGCGATCCACGGGCCACGGAAGCGCGCGCGCAGACCTGCATAGTCGAACGCGATGTTGTCACGGTCGCCACCGGTGGCACCTTCGATCACGTGGATGAAGGCCAGCCCTTGGATGGTGTCCAGCCGTTCCACCGCGCGGTCGAACAGCGGCTGCGGGTTGCTGTCATGTGCATCGTTGACCGGCGTGACCGGCGACAGGCGCACGCCGGTGCGGGCAGCGCCGATGGCTTCGGCCACGGCATTGACCACTTCGAACAGAAGGCGCGTGCGGTTCTCGATGCTGCCGCCGTAGGCATCGCTGCGGTGGTTGCTGCCATCGCGCAGGAACTGGTCGATCAGGTAACCGTTGGCTGCGTGCACTTCCACACCATCGAAACCGGCGGCAATCGCATTGCGTGCGGCGATGCGATATTCCTCGATCAACGCCGGAATCTCTTCGATGGCCAACGCGCGCGGCGCGGACACATCTTCAAACCCATTGGCAGTGAAGGTCTTGCCTTTGGCGCGGATCGCACTGGGGGCCACCGGCACTTCGCCGTCCGGCAGCAGGCTGGTGTGGGAAATGCGGCCGACGTGCCAGAGCTGCAGCACGATACGGCCCCCTGCGGCGTGCACCGCATCGGTGATCGGCTTCCACCCTGCCACCTGCGCGTCGCTGTAGATGCCCGGGGTATCCAGGTAACCCTGGCCGAGCGCGCTGATCTGGGTGGCCTCGGCAATGATCAGGCCGGCGCTGGCGCGCTGCTGGTAATAGGTGATGGCCAGCGGCGAGGGCACACGGTCAGGCAGGGCGCGGTTGCGCGTCAGCGGTGCCATGGCGATGCGGTTGGCCACGGCGATGTCGCCAAGGCGGGTGGGCGTGAACAGCAGTTCGGCGGCAGGGTTCATCGAGGGTTCCAGTGGCAGGGAAGGTGTGGCTTGGAGCATAGGGGCCAATGCGTTGCAGTGATGGGAAGGATCGTTGCAACGGGCAGCCACCGCGCGGCGCCGCAGATGGCACGTCCCTAACACACACGGGCGTAACGTCACCAGCAGGCGGACGCGTTCCGCAAGGCTGACCCACACGTGGAGAACACAGATGATTGATTACCAGCTGAAAGGCAAGACCGCCATCGTGACCGGCGGTGTATCCGGAATCGGCCTGGCCGTAGCCGAACTGCTCGCTGCATCGGGTGCCAGCATCTCGGTGTGGGACCTGAAACAGGATGCGGTGGATGCCACCGTGCAGACCCTGAAGGCCAAAGGCGTACAGGCCATCGGCATTGCCCTGGACGTGACCGATGAAGCCGCGGTGGAAGCAGCCGTGCAGCGCACGGTGAACGAGCTGGGGAGCATCAACGTTGCGGTGAACAACGCCGGCATCGGCGGCCCGGCTGCAAGCAGTGGCGATTATCCGGTGGATGGCTGGAAGCGTGTGGTCGATGTGAACCTGACCAGCGTGTTCCTGTGCCAGCGTGCCCAGATCCAGGCGATGCGCGCGGCAGGCGGGGGCGGCAGCATCATCAACATGGCCTCGATTCTGGGCCAGGTGGGCTACGCCGGTTCGACCGCGTATGTGGCGGCCAAGCATGGCGTGGTCGGGCTGACCCAGACGGCTGCCTGGGAACACGCCGCCGATGGCATCCGCATCAATGCGGTCGGTCCAGGCTTCATCGCCACGCCGTTGCTGGACAAGATGGACGCCAAGGTGCGGGCAACGCTGGAAGAGCGTCACGCGCTCAAGCGCTTGGGCACGCCGGAAGAAGTGGCGGCACTGGTCGCTTGGCTGGCCAGCGATGATGCCTCGTTCGCCACGGGTGCGTATTACGCAATTGATGGGGGTTACCTGGCGCAGTGATGTGCGCGGGTCGGGCCGGAGCCCCGGTGGGGATCCGGCCCGGAATAGATAGGCCAAAATGGTCGTACCATTAATCCTCGTAACGCTATGGTCTAATAGCATCTTTGCACGATGGGCGGTTGAATCTGCGTCCTGTGGTCCATCCATTTCAGTATTGGTCGTACCAATGCCGGGGTGGCCGCAACGCCCCACCCCTTCGGTGGTGAACCCGCCCCCAGTCGAGAGCTTCCATGCAGCCCTGGCAACACCTGTACGACCCCGCCGGCAACCTGTGGCTGTCCAGCCTGATCGCGCTGCTGCCGATCGTGTTCTTCTTCGTCGCACTGGCCGTACTGCGCATGAAGGGCTGGCTGGCCGGCACGCTCACCGTGGCCACCGCGCTGGGAGTGGCCCTGCTGTTCTACCGCATGCCGCTGGCGCAGGCGTTGGGCGCGGCCGGCTACGGCTTCGTTTACGGGCTGTGGCCGATTGCCTGGATCATCATCGGCGCGGTGTTCCTCTACAAGGTCTCGGTAAAGACCGGGCAGTTCGACATCATCCGGGCCTCGATCCTGTCGGTCACCGAAGACCAGCGCCTGCAGATGCTGATGGTCGGCTTCGCCTTTGGCGCCTTCCTGGAAGGTGCAGCCGGCTTCGGCGCGCCGGTGGCGATCACCGCTGCGCTGCTGGTCGGGCTGGGCTTCAAGCCGCTTTACGCCGCGGGCCTGTGCCTGATCGTCAACACCGCCCCGGTGGCCTTTGGTGCCATGGGCATTCCGATCATCGTCGCCGGGCAGGTCACCGGGCTGGATGCGTTCGAGATCGGGCAGATGGCTGGCCGTCAGCTGCCGTTCCTCACGATCATCGTGCTGTTCTGGATCATGGCGATCATGGATGGCTGGCGTGGCATCAAGGAAACCTGGCCGGCGGTGCTGGTGGCCGCCGGCTCCTTCGCCATCGCCCAGTACCTGACCTCCAACTTCATTGGCCCGGAACTGCCGGACATCACCGCCTCTCTGGCCTCGCTGGTCTGCCTGACCCTGTTCCTGCGCCGCTGGAAGCCGGTGCGCATCTTCCGCTTCGATACCGCCACCAGCGCCGAGGCTGCCGTACAGGCACTGGACGCGCCACGCTACAGCGTGGGCCAGATCGCCAAGGCGTGGTCGCCGTTCCTGATCCTCACCGCGATGGTCACCCTGTGGAGCATCAAGCCGTTCAAGGCGCTGTTCGCAAGCGGCGGCGCACTGGAAGGCTGGGTCGTGAAGATTCCGGTGCCGGGCCTGGATCAGATGGTGCAGAAGATGCCGCCGATCGTCCCGGCGCCGCTGAGCTACGAGGCGATCTACAAGTTTGATTGGTTCTCGGCCACGGGTACGGCCATCATCCTGGCCGCGGTGATCGCCATCCTCGCGCTGCGCATGCCGGCCAAGGCCGCCGTGCAGACGTTCGGCGAGACCGTGCGCGAGCTGCGCGTGCCGATCTATTCCATCGGCATGGTGCTGGCCTTCGCCTTCATTGCCAATTACTCGGGGTTGTCGGCCACCCTGGCCCTGGCGCTTGCCCACACCGGCGATGCGTTCCCGTTCTTCTCGCCGTTCCTGGGCTGGCTGGGCGTGTTCCTGACCGGCTCGGACACGTCTTCCAACGCGCTGTTCTCTGCCTTGCAGGCGACCACCGCCCAGCAGATCGGGGTGTCCGATGTGCTGCTGGTGGCGGCCAACACCACCGGCGGGGTGACCGGCAAGATGATTTCCCCGCAGTCCATCGCCATTGCCTGTGCGGCGGTGGGCCTGGCAGGCAAGGAATCGGACCTGTTCCGCTTCACCGTCAAGCACAGCCTGGTGTTCACCACGATGGTCGGCCTGATCACCCTGGCCCAGGCTTACTGGCTGACGTGGATGATTCCCTGAGCCATGCCCGCTCTGCTTCTCCAGCCTCGTGCGGTTCGGGTGACAATGGCGCCATGAGCATGCAACGGGTTTCGGACAAGGTGGCCGCGCAGCTGCGCGCGCTGGTGCAGGAACAGCAGCTGCAGCCGGGCGAGCGGCTGCCGGCCGAGCGTGCGCTGGCGGTGCAGCTTGGGGTTTCGCGTACCGCGCTGCGCGAGGCGATCGCGCAGCTGGCCAGCCAGGGGCTGCTGACCGCACGTGTAGGCGGCGGCACCTACGTGGCCGAGCCGGCCGCGCGGGCCCGGCAGGCGCTGGACGAGCCGCTGGCACTGTACCTGCCGCTGTTCCAGGGCGATCCGGAATACCGCTTCGACGTGCTCGAGATCCGCCACGCGCTGGAAGGTGCCACCGCTTGGCATGCCGCGTTGCGTGCCACCGATGAGGACCGTGCGCGTATCGCCCAGGCCTTCCAGACCATGATGGATGCGCACGGCAAGGATGATCCGGCCGGCGAGGCCGAGGCCGATGCGGCCTTCCATCTGTCCATCGCCGAGGCATCGCACAACCTGGTGCTGCTGCAGGTGATGCGCGGGCTGTTCGAGCTGCTGCAGACCAACATCTCGCAGAGCCGCGAAAAGCTCTACACCTCGGCCCGTACGTTCTCGCCGCTGTCCGACCAGCATCGCCAGATGATGGACGCGGTGCTGGCCGGCGACCCCGAGCGCGCGCGCGCGGCCGCCCATGCCCACCTTGAATTCGTGCATACCACGCTGCGCACGCTCGATGACAACGAAGCCCGGCGTGCGCGCGCTTCGCGTCTACCTTCTCCGCACGGCTGATTACTTCCGGTTGACCCCATGATCATTTCCGCCTCCACCGATTACCGTGCCGCAGCGCAACGCCGGCTGCCACCGTTCCTGTTCCACTACATCGATGGCGGCGCGTATGCCGAGCACACGCTGAAGCGCAATGTTTCCGATCTGTCCGACATTGCGCTGCGCCAGCGCATCCTGCGCAACATGTCCGACCTGAGCCTGGAAACCGAGCTGTTCGGCGAGACGCTGGCGATGCCGGTGGCGCTGGCACCGGTCGGCCTGACCGGCATGTACGCGCGGCGCGGCGAGGTCCAGGCCGCGCGTGCTGCCGACAGTCGTGGCATTCCGTTCACCCTGTCCACTGTCTCGGTCTGCCCGATCGAAGAAGTGGCGCCGGCCATCCAGCGGCCCATGTGGTTCCAGCTGTACGTACTGCGCGACCGTGGCTTCATGCGCAATGCGCTGGAGCGCGCGCAGGCAGCAGGCGTGACCACCCTGGTGTTCACTGTGGACATGCCGGTGCCTGGCGCGCGCTATCGTGACGCGCATTCGGGCATGAGCGGTCCGAATGCCTCGCTGCGCCGCTTCGGCCAGGCCATCACCCATCCCCACTGGGCGTGGGACGTGGGCTTGTTCGGGCGCCCGCATGACCTGGGCAACATCTCCACCTACCGAGGCAACCCGACCGGGCTGGAGGACTACATCGGCTGGCTGGGCAGCAACTTCGATCCGTCCATTTCATGGAAGGACCTGGAATGGATCCGCGAATTCTGGAAGGGCCCGATGGTGATCAAGGGCATCCTCGACCCGGACGACGCGCGTGATGCGGTGAAGTTCGGTGCCGATGGCATCGTGGTGTCCAACCATGGTGGCCGCCAGCTGGATGGCGTGCTGTCCACCGCACGCGCACTGACGGCCATTGCCGACGCGGTGCAGGGCGACCTGAAGATCCTGGCCGATTCGGGCGTCCGCACTGGCCTGGATGTGGTGCGCATGCTGGCGCTGGGCGCCGACACCGTGCTGCTGGGCCGTGCCTTTGTCTATGCGCTCGCTGCGCAGGGCGAGGCCGGCGTGGCCAACCTGCTGGACCTGATTGCCAAGGAAATGCGCGTGGCGATGACCCTGACCGGCGCGCGTCGCATCGCCGATATCGGCCGCGATTCACTGGTCAGCCTGCCGTGAGCAGTCACGAAGCGATGCTGGCGCAGTTGCGCGACGCGGTCGGCAGCCGCCATGTACTGACCGGCGACAAGGCCACGCGGCGCTTTCGCCGCGGCTACCGCTTCGGCGATGGCCCGGTGCTGGCCGTGGTGCGCCCGGGCACGCTGCTGGAAATGTGGCGCGTGCTGCAGGCGGCGGTGCAGGGTGGGGCGGCGATCATCCTGCAGGCGGCCAACACCGGCCTGACCGGCGGCTCGACCCCGGACGGCGATGACTATGGTCGGCCGATCGTGCTGGTCAGCACGCTGCGCCTGACCGGCATCCAGCTGTTGAACGACGGCCGCCAGGTACTGTGCCTGCCAGGCGCAACACTGGACCGGCTGGAACAGGTGCTGGCGCCACTGGGGCGCGAACCGCATTCGGTGATCGGCTCGTCGTGCATTGGCGCTTCGGTGCTGGGTGGCATCTGCAACAACTCCGGCGGTGCGCTGGTGCGCCGTGGCCCGGCGTACACTGAACTGGCACTCTACGCGCAGGTCGATGTGCAGGGCCGGCTGCAGCTGGTCAATCATCTGGGTATCGCGCTGGGCGATACGCCCGAGCAGATCCTGCAGCGTCTGCAGGCCGGTGACTACACCGCTGCAGATGTGGGCACTGGCGACGGCCGTGCGGCTTCCGATCCACGCTATGCCGAGGAAGTACGCAGGGTCGATGCCGATACCCCGGCACGTTTCAACGCCGATCCCGGCCGTCACTACGAAGCCGCGGGTTCGGCCGGCAAGCTGGCCGTATTCGCCGTGCGCCTGGATACGTTCGAAAAGGAAGCCGCCGAGGTCTTCTACATCGGCAGCAACCGCACCGACAGCCTCACTGCGATCCGGCGTCAGCTGCTGACCGGTTTCGAGCGCCTGCCCATTGCCGGTGAATACATCCACCGCGATGCCTATGACATCGG
The DNA here is from genome assembly GCF_050268705.1 of Stenotrophomonas sp. NPDC077659. NCBI lineage: Bacteria > Pseudomonadati > Pseudomonadota > Gammaproteobacteria > Lysobacterales > Lysobacteraceae > Stenotrophomonas > Stenotrophomonas sp. NPDC077659. The sequence goes on from NZ_JBNNHG010000058.1 coordinate 9,738, forward strand.
CGAGCGCTATGGCAAGGACACGTTCCTGCTGATTGATCGCCTCGGTACCGCGCGCGTGCCGGCGGCATTCGCGTTGAAGAGTCGTGTGGATGGCTGGTTCGAGCGGCTGGGCCTGCGTGGTGTGACCGACCGGGTGATGCAGGTGCTCACCGGCCTGCTGCCTTCGCATCTGCCCAAGCGCATGGGCGAGTTCCGCCAGCGCTACGAGCACCACCTGCTGCTGAAGGTTTCCGCGCAGGACGCAGCGGAGACCGAAGCCTGGCTGCGCGGCTTCTTCGCAGGCCACGAAGGCGGCTTTTTCCACTGCACGGCGGAGGAGGGGCGCAAGGCGTTCCTGCATCGCTTTGCGGTCGCCGGTGCGGCGGTGCGCTATCGCGAAGTCCACCGTGCGAAGGTACAGGACATCGTGGCGCTGGACATCGCCCTGCGTCGCGACGATGCGGACTGGTTCGAGACGCTGCCGTCCGACATCGATGGGCGCCTGCTGCACAAGCTGTACTACGGGCATTTCCTGTGCCACGTGTTCCACCAGGATTACATCGCACGCAAGGGCGAAGACCCGATGGCGATCGAGCACGCGATGTGGGCACTGCTGGACCAGCGTGGTGCCGAGTACCCGGCCGAGCACAATGTCGGCCACCTGTACCCGGCCAAGCCGGCGCTGGCGGGCTTCTATCGGCAGCTCGACCCGAGCAACACGTTCAATCCCGGCATCGGGCACACCTCGAAAGCCAAGGGGTGGGGCGGCTGCGACTGCCACCACGCGCCCTAGCGTGGAGCGTGCTCGACTGCGGCAGACGGGTAGAGTCGAGCGTTGCTCGACTGCCTTTGGAGAAGAGCAGTCGAGCAATGCTCGACTCAACGGGTGCAGCAGGTACCATCGGGGTTCTCCACGGAGGAACCGCTCATGCCCTTCGCTGTCATCCGCACCGCCGTGTGCGCCGCGTTGCTGGCCACGCCCGCGCTGGCGCTGGCCCAGGCTTCGATCCTGCCGCAGCAGCGGGACGCCGCAGGCAATGTGATGGAGCCGCTGGGCCAGGTGCTGCTGCCCGATGAGGATGGACAGGAGCGCCTGCAGCGGTGCACCGCAGACCATGCCTGGTGCGTTGCCCTGCAGCCCAGCGCCAGCGCCGGGGAGAGCTCCACCACGCTGGTGGTGACCGAGCGAGCGCAGGGTATGGGTCAACCGCAGTCGTGGCACGCGACGATGGACGTCCCCGAGGACGGCGAACTGGCGCTGTGGCCGTGGATCGTGCGCCTCGCGCCCGGCGTGGGTGCCGATCAGCCGGTGGCCGATCCGCAGCAGCGTGCACGGCAGAACGTGCTGGTTGGTGGCATCAGCACGGTCCGCAGCATGTATTCCGGTGGTGGTGCCCGTGCATCGACCCTGCAGTTGGCGCGGGTGCGGCACCTGGACGACGGCATCCAGATCGACAACGACGTGCTGGGTGTGGCCTGGGAAGGGCAGGCTGACATCCGCGCCTGCTTCAGCGAGCAGGACATGAGGCAGCGCGCTGGCGCCTGCCATGATGAGTATGGCTTCTCGGCCAAGCTCTCGCTGGATGCTGCGGCACAGGGCATGCCGGTGCTGCGTTACCAGACGGTGGCCACGCGTTTCCCGGCCGGTGTTTCCCGTTTTGAGGACTCGCTGGCCAAGGGGCCCCTGAAGAAGAAAGACCTGCGCACCGAGCAGGATCCGGCGTGTACCTATGTCCGGACGTTCCGGTTCAGTGGCGGTGCGTACCAGCCGGATCAGGCGCTGCCGGATTGCGCGGGCTATACCGAACCGTGAGCCCTGTAGCGTCGAGCGTGCTCGACTGTGCTTGCCTGGCCACTCGAGCAAGCTCGACTAAGCACAGCCGAGCATGGCTCGGCTCTACAGGAAGGCGGGCAGCCGGGCATCGCCCGGCCTTTCAGTAGTGTCATTCGCAGCGTGCGGCGGTGATGATGTTGTCCTTGTCCACGTAAACACGCAGGCGATCGGGGCGGATGTCCTTCGTCGTAATGGTGGTCGGGCCGATGGGGTTGACCAGGCCGGCGCCGCTTTCGCTGGACAGGCGTCGCATGTTCGCTTCGTTGGCCGGCTGGCCGACAGCCCAGCCGAGCGCGCTGGCATCGCAGCGGCCGCTGCCCTTCACCTGCGGGCCGGGCGTGCTGACACAGGCCGACAGCAGCAGGGCGCAGGACGGAAGCAGCAGGGACAGGCGGTAGGACGTCATGCGGGCGCTCCATTGCAGGGGAATGGCCGCACCATAGCACTGTCTGCTGCAGCGCCGGCAACGACCGGCTCATTGCCGCTGGCGGGTGCGCCATGCATAGTGGACGGGCGTGCGGCATCCTGCCGACGGGCAGGCCGGGCGCTTCCGGCGCGGGTGTGGGGCACCGTATGAAGGCAGGCCAAGGTCACGGACGGGGCGGGTTGGCGGCAATGGCCATGCTGCCATGGCTGTTGGCAGCGGTGACAGTCCAGGCCGCGGCCGTCGATCCGCCGGCAGCCGCCCCGGCCGGTGACGCCGCCATGTTTGGTGGCTGGCGTAACCTGCAGACCGAAACCGGCTACCAGCCGGCCCAGCGCAACCTCGCTTTCGGCATGCTGCCGCAGGAAGCCACGCGTGGCGACCGCTTCGTCATCCTTGATCGTGAAGGCCGCCGCGCGGTGTGCTGCCTGCAGGTGGCCAGCCCGTCTCTGGGCGTAACCGCATTGCGTGAGGAGTACCACCTGGCGCAGGCCGGGGTGGATGATCTGAGCAATGGTCACAGTCCGGCCCGTCCGTACGTCCCCCACGTGTATGCCATGCAGCGCGTGGACGAACTGGTGGATTACACATTTGCCGATGTCGCCGGTGCCTACAGCGATCTGGGCGGCCTGCTGCTGCCGGAAGCGGCCGCGTTGGACCCCGAAGCAGACGGCGTGCGCCTTGGCGATGTACGGTACCGCCTGCAGTTCCAGCGCCTGCCTTTTGCCGACGATGATGGCGCACTGGACCGGTACACGCTTCAAGTGCCCGGCCACGGCCCGGCGAAGGTCGTGGAAGTGCCTTTCGGGACGTACTGAGCGGGCGGCTGGAACGCGGCGGGCAGTCGAACCAGCAGTCGAGCGAGGTCGACTCTACAATGATCGTCGCACCTGTTTACTCGAGTTTCCGCCGTGTCCCTGCGTTTCCTGCTGCTGTTGTCCCTGACCGCCCTGGCCGCCTGTGCCAGCGCGCCGCCGCCACCACCCCACTCCGATGCGCTGTGGCGATTGATCGAACGCGATTGCAGAGGCGCTGACGGCCCGCAGGGCGCATGCCTGCAGGTACAGTCCGGCGCCGACCGGCGCGATGTGCTGGTCAAGGATTCGCACGGTGACTACCAGTTCCTGCTGATGCCCTTGGACAAGATCAGTGGCATTGAAAGCCCCGGCCTGTACCGCAAGGGCGTGCCGAATTATTTCGCCGCCGCCTGGCAGGCCCGCTCCCACACCCAGCAGGCATTGGCCCAGCCGCTGCCGCGCGAGGTGGCCAGCCTGGCGCTGAACTCGCCGCACGGCCGCTCGCAGCACCAGCTGCACATTCACGTGGATTGCCTGCGTGCCGATGTCGTGCAGGCGCTGGAGGCGCAGCGTGCGGCATTGACCCTGCACTGGGCGCCGTTGCCGGTGCTGCTGCGCGGCCACCCGTACCAGGCACGGCTGCTGCCGGGCGCGGAGCTGACGGCCAACCCGCTGAACCTGCTGGCCTTCGACCTGAGCGGTCCAGCCGACGTCGGCAACTGGAGCCTGCTGGTGGCCGGCCATCGCGATGCGCAGGGCGCGCCTGGCTTCGTGCTGCTGGCCACCCGCCTCGATCCCGAAACGGGCAACGACGCCAGTGCCGAGGAACTGCAGGACCACGCCTGCAGCGTGCTGACCGGTGCAGGTTCGGCGCTGGAGCGCATGCGCTAGTTCGTCGCGGAGTGCCGGCTGCGCCAGGTGGGTGCCGTCAACGCATGCAGGTTGCGGTCCTCCCAGCCATCATTGCCCAGGTGATGGTCACGCAGCAGGCCTTCGTGGCGGAAGCCGGCGGCGTGCAGCACGCTGCCCAGTCCGGCGGCGGAGCCGTCTGTCGGGAGCATGACGTAGATCCGATGCAGCCCCACCTGTTCAAACAGGAAGGGGCATAGTGCCTGCAGGACATGGGCGAAGCGCGCCGCGTCGCCCCAGTCGCCCTGGCAGAAGGGCTGCAGTTCGGCGCTGCGGTTGCGCGCCGATTGCAGCCGCACGCTGAGTTGGTCGACCAGGGCCTGATCAATCTGGTCGAACACGCCCAGCAGCAGGCGGTCATTGTCCTGCTGCAGCCTTGATCGCTGGATGCCGATGAACAGCTGGACCTCGGCATCGGTGCGGCCGGTACCGGTGCAAGGTTCCGGGCGCTGCCCGCGCAGCACCCGCCAGGCAGGCAGGTCGGTCCGCTGCAGGGTGCGCAGGTTGATGGGGCCGTGGCTCAGATGCAGCAGGTGGCGGCGCAGTACCGGATGCAGCGCAGGAAGGGGGGGAGAGTTCGGTTCGATGTACATACGGGCACGATCTCCAATGCCGTGACCGATGCCCATGAAAAATGTTGTAAATCGCAGCGCGTGATGGGCGGGGCGCGTGAATCTGTTCATGCATCGATGCTGCGTGGAAGCGGCATTGCCAGCGAACTGGCATGCTGCGGCTTTCGATGCAGGCACCGCGCGGCGTGACGTTATGGCAGCGCCTGCACGCTGTACGACTCGATGACGTAGCTGAAAGGCTGCTGCTGGCGGTCGCGCAGCAGGGCGCGCACTTCCAGGATCACGCCGTGCTCGCCTTCTCCGCGCGGCGGCCACAAGGCCTGGTCCGCCAGGGTCTGGCGCTGGAAACCCAGCGGGCCAACCACGCGACCGAAGGGTTCATCGCTGCTGTCCAGCACCCGGTTCATCGCCGCACTGAGGCGGCCCGGCAGGTACCAGTTGTCAGCTTCGGAAAGCACGCGGGTGCCGCAGACCAGTTGCACCCGGCGATAACGCAGGGGAGTGTCGGCGCTGGCGCCCAGCGCCTTCAGCACGTCGGCCGGTGCCGCTTTGTCCTGGCCATGCACCCGCACGGCGCGCACGCGGGCCTGTTCGGCCAGGCCGTGTTCGGCACACCAGGTTTCCAGGGTGCCGGTTGCGCTGGGGCCGGCCAGCACGCGCTGGTGCAGCAGTTCAACCAGCGCCGCCGGCGCGACCCGTTGCTGGCCCGGCGGTGCCTGCAGCGCTGGCGCGGCACCGGCATCGGCAGCAGACAGGCTGGCGATCGGCGCAGCGGCCAGCAGGGAGGCGGCCTGCCAAAGGCGAAGACGATCATGGCGGTCGGACGGTCCCATACGGCATCACAGCGGAAACAGGCGCTCATGGTACCCGTTCAGGCATCGCGGCGGAGTGCCGGAAGCGCCAGAAGTACCGTGCATTCATTGTTATGGTGAAGGCAACGCGTCGAGATGTTCGTTGGCCGTTCAGCCCGCGCGGCCGCGATGGCTTCATCCACGCATGGCGTGGATCTACAGGTCAATCCGGTTCACGTTGCACCTGGCGCCAGAGCTCGGCTGCCAGCGCGCGCACGGCATCATCGGCGTCCGGGCGATGCAGCAGGCCGATCTCGTAGTTGTCCACCACCGGCAGGCCGCGTTCGCCATCGATGATGCGATGCCCGCGGCTCACCGCGCGGCGTGGCAGCAGGCTGATGCCGATACCATCGGCCACCGCGCCCTGGATGCCGCTCAGCGACGAACTGGTGAATGCGATGCGCCAGCGCAGGCCCAGTGCCTCCACCGCGTTGATCATCTCGTCGCGGTACAGGCCGCGTGGCGGAAAAGTCACCAGCGGCAGTGGATCCAGCTGCAGGCTGCTGCTGCGCAGGCTGTCGATCCAGTGCATCGGCTCGCGCCGGCAATGCACGGCCTGGCGGCTGTTGCGGCGCTGCTTCACCAGCACCAGGTCCAGTTCGCCGTGGTCGAAGCCATGGGCCAGGTCGCGGCTCAGGCCACTGCTGATCTCCAGTTTCACCTGCCGGTGGCGGCGGCTGAAGGCCGCCAGCATCCGCGTGGTCTGTGCGTTGACGAAATCCTCCGGCACACCGATGCGCACCGCGGTTTCCACCGTGGCGCCGGCCAGGGCTTGGGCCATTTCTTCGTTCAGATCAAGCATGCGCCGTGCATAGCCGAGCAGGGTGTGCCCGGCGTCGGTGGGATGCACATCGCGATGGCCGCGTTCCAGCAGGCGGTGCCCGGCAAGTTCCTCCAGCCGCCGCACCTTCTGGCTGACCGTGGACTGGGTGGAATGCAGGCGGGTGGCGGCGGTGGTGAAACTGCCGCAGTCGGCCACCATCACCAGCGCACGCAGCAGATCCAGCTCGAACAGCGTTCTATTCGATTTGGCACTGCCTTGCATTTGAACATTTCACTTCTGGATGCACGTGGCGACTTCTACCATGCAGGGCAGGGGCCGGCAAGCGCGGCGCAGCGACCGAACCCGCCCCTTCCGCCCCGCACGCCCGGTGTGCCTCTCAGGATGCTGTCCATGTTCCGTTCCCGTCCGTTGTTCTTTGCGATCCTTCTTGCCATTGCGCCGCTGCCGGCGTCCGCCGTCGAACGCGCCGATCTGCTGATCCGCAATGCCACCGTGATCGATGTCGAACACGCACGCAGCCTGCCGGGGCAGAGCGTGGTGATCCGTGGTGATGACATCGTCGCCGTGGGCCCGGATGCGCAGCTGCGCCGCCAGTGGAGCCCCAGCCGCCAGATCGATGCGAAGGGCAGGTACCTCATTCCCGGCCTGTGGGACATGCATGTGCACTTCGGTGGCGGCCCGGCGCTGGTTGAAGAGAACAAGGCGTTGCTGCCGCTGTATATCGCCCATGGCATCACCACCGTGCGCGACTGCTCGGGCGACCTGGCCGAGCAGGTGCTGCAATGGCGTGGCGAGATTGCCAAGGGCACCTTGTTCGGGCCGCGCCTGCTCAGTTCCGGCGCCAAGATCGAAGGCATCAAGCCGGTCTGGAGGGGCACGATCGAAGTGGGCAGCGAGGCTGACGTCGACAGGGCGATCAGCCGCCTGCAGCACGACAAGGTCGATTTCGTGAAGATCACCGACAGCACGCTGACGCCGGAGCTGTTCCTGTATTCGGCAACGGCCGCGCGCACGGCCGGCTTCAAGGCGTCGGGCCATATTCCGATGGCGTTGACGGTCGAACAGGCCGTCGATGCCGGGCTGGCTTCGATCGAGCACCTGGACTACGCCTTCAAGGCTGGCAGCCGGGATGAAGCGCAGATCGCCGCTGATTTCGGTGCAGGCCGCATTGATCGCGCCGAGGCCAACCGCCGCTTGGATGCCAGCTTCGACCGCGACACGGCCATGCGCGCGTACCGCGATTTCGCCAGGCGCGGCGTGTTCGTGACGCCGACGCTCAATGGGGGCCGCATCCTCGATTTCATCGACCAGGATGACCACGCCACCGATCCGTACCTGGCCTACATCGGCCCGGGCCTGCGCGCGACCTACCAGTGGCGCGTGGATCGTGCCGCCAAGGCGGCCCCGGCGCAGATCCAGGCGCGCCATGCGCAGTACCACCAGGTGGCCTCCGTGCTGCCGATGCTGCAGGAAGCCGGTGTGACGATCATCGCCGGTACCGATGCCGGCTTCCTCAACTCATACAACTTCCCGGGCATTGCGCTGCACCAGGAACTGCAGCTGTTCGTGAAGGAAGGGTTGAGCGCGCCGCAGGCGCTGTCGGCCGCCACGCGGTCGGGCCCGGCGTGGTTCGGGCAGATGGACCGTTATGGTGATGTGGCCAGCGGCAAGGCGGCCGATCTGGTGCTGCTGGACGCCAACCCGCTGCAGGACATTGCGGCCACGGAAAAGATCAACAGCGTGATCCTGCGCGGCATCGTATATGACCGTGCCGCGCTGGACCGGATGCTGGCCGAGACCAAGGCGAAAGTGGCGGCGTGGAATGCTGAGGCTGCCAAGGCGGAATGATCGTGAAAAGGGGACGGAGGGGATCAAGTCGTTCATGCAGAAACGGCTTGATCCCCTCCGTCCCCTTTTTTGAGGTGCGCGGGCTGTCGCGTTCCGCTCTGGCCGCGCCCGTTGCAAACGGGCCACGATGCGGGCACCGCCAGGGAGGGGGCATCATGAAGACCATGCTGTGGGCAGTGATCGTGGCAGGGCTGCTGGTCGGGCCGGCGCTGGCCCAGACCCACGTCTACAAGTGCGTGGACGGGGCGCATCCGGTCTACCAGCAGACGCCGTGCCAGGGGCGTGCCGAATGGCGCTGGGATGTGCCGGCCGACGCATCGCAGTCGCGTGGCGTTGAAGCGGCGGCACCGGCCAGGCAGGCAAAGCCGCCAAGCGCGGGTACACCACGCCGCGCCAGAAGCAGCGGTGCCTTGGGCGCGCTGATCACGTTGGCGCGTGATCCGGCAGGTTGCCAACAGGGCCGCCGCGAGCAGGCGCGGGTGATGGCACGCACCCGCCGCCTCGACTACCAGCAGCGCCGGCAACTGGATGATGCCCTGCGCCTGGCGTGCCAGCCGCCCTGAAACAGCAACGGCACCCAAGGTGCCGTCGCATGCGTGCCGTGCAGAAAGCTCAGTTGCCGTCGCTGCTGCCTGCCGGGCTGCCGGAGGCATTGGCCTTGGGCAGGCTCAGTTCCGGATTGCCCTGTTCGGCCTGCAGGATCTGGATGCGCCGCTGCAGCGCGTCGAGCTGGCTGTTGGTGCTCTGCACGTCGGTGCTGAGGCTTACGGCCTGCTGCTGGGCCTGCTGCAACGATGCGCTGACCTGGGCCGACTGCGCCTGCTGCTGTTCCATTTCCTGCTGCAGGGTGCGCAGGCGCTCTTCGTTGTAGGCCACCAGGCGTTCGGTGTAGCGCTTGCCTGCTTCCAGGCGCGTGGTGTCGATGTACACCTGGGCCAGCTGCTCGGTCTGCTGCACGAAGGTGCGATACACACGCTCGGCATTGTCGACCGCATCGGTCCTGATGACGCGCCAGAAGTTCTTTTCCTGGAACAGCGCCACGTAGTAGGTCAGGGTGGTGGCATTGAACAGCAGGCTGGCGCCGTAGTTGCCGTTGTAGGTGGTGCGCAGCTCGGTGAGCTGGTGTGCATCCATCAACTGCTTGAGTTCGTCCACCGTGTTGCGCACCACCGGGCCGCTGCGGGCCGGTTCGGCTGCCGCTTCGCGCTCGCTACGGGCGGCCAGCGCCGACGGCGCCACCACGATCATGGCCACAGTCAGCAGTGCTGCGGCGCGCGGATACCGGGCGAAGACGGTGCCCCCTGAAGTTTCTCGCATGTCTGGACCATCCACGAACGAAGTGTGGTTGAGATGAAAGTGTTTCCCCGCCGCGAGTCTAGCATGGGCCAAACACACGCCAACCGGGGGTGGCAGGGCCTAGTACACCAGCTGGGCGGCATTGCACTGGATCGACTGCATGCTGACATCGGTACGGCCCAGTTCCAGGCCCAGCACGCTGGCCAGCAGGTTGGTCAGCAGCGCGCCCACATTGTTGAGGACCGGCTTCAGTGCAGCCAGCACCGGTGTCAGCACCGTGCACAACAGGCCCGAGCAGCTGACCGGGCCAGGACCGGAAACACCACCGCCGCCGGCCGGATCGTTGAATCCACCGGGTTTGGTCTGCAGGTACGAGGCCAGGTTGTCGCGCACGCAGTTGTTGTAGTTGAGCAGGTTGCCAAGCAGGCTGTCGCAGCGCTGCACGAGCAGTTGCCCGGTGAGCGCGCCCAGCAGCCCATCCAGGGCGCCCAGGCCCTGGCCGGTCACGGTGACCTTGTAGGCCTGCCAGACCGTGCCCGGCTCGAAACAGGTACCCAGGCCGAGCAGGCCGCAGGCGCGGGGCACGCCGTTGGGGGCTGGCCAGGCGCCCAATCCCTCCAGGCCGATCGAGGGATCGCCGGAGGTCAGCAGCGGGATGACATTGTCCACGTTGTAGCGACCGCCTGCCGGGTGTGCGGCGATCAGGTAACGGTCAGCCAGCGCGGTGGCGGCCTGCCTGGCATCGGACTGTGGGCCACTGAGCATGTTCGACAGCACGCGCAGGAGCTCGTTGACCAGGGTGGAGACGGCATCGCCCAGCGCAAGCGGATTGATGCGGGTGGAACCCGTCTCGCCAGCGGCCAGGGTGAGGTTCTGGCTGTCGGTCAGTGCCGACAGCTCGATCTTGTTGTTGATCAGCGGCTGCCCGAGCAGGGTCAGCAGCTGCGCGTTCTGCAGGCCGTCGTCACAGACGTTGCTCTTCGAAAAGCGGTCGGCGGCATTGACCGTGCCCACGCAGGCGCGCAGCACCGATGCATCGACTTTCACCGTGGCAGCAGGTGGGGTGGCGCCGCACTGTATCGAGGTCAGCGTACCCATTGCGTTGGTCACATCCACATACAGCGGCAGACGCAGGCGCGTGCCCAGCAATGAGAGCAGGGCACCCACCGCAGGCACCTGGTTGCTGTCCACATCCACCATCAGTCGCACCTGGGCGTTGTAGGCGCGCGCGCCGACGCCGCCGATGGCGATCGATGGGGGCTCGATGACCCCGGCCTGCACGTTGATGCCGAGCAGGTTGAGATTGGGGACCTGCACACCGTTGCCGTCGTTGGCGATGGAGATTGCGGTGTTGACCAGATCCAGCACATTGATCTTCGTCTCCAGCGCGCTGCCGATGCTGCCATTGGGCGAGATGACTTCGGCAAACAGGCCGCCGCCGCCATTCTGGCTGCCCAGCAGGATGTTCAGCTGGTTGATGTCCAGCCGCGTGCCGACCAGGCCGGAAAGCGCCTGCAGCTGCGCACCTGCTGTAGTGTTGCGGCCGACCACGGTGGCCGTGGCGTCCACCAGCTGGGCCAGCGACACGCGGTTGAGCGACAGCAGGCGGTTGAAGTCGGCCACGCTCAGGTCGGCCGTGACCGGGATCCCCAGCGCAGCCAGCAGGCCGGCGGGTGTGATGCTGGCCTGGGCCAGGCCGTCATAGGACAGCACCGTGGCATTGTTCACATCCAGCCCGACCAGGCGCAGGGTGGACATCAGGGGAGAATTTCCGTTGGTGCGCAGCAGCTGCGATCCAACGGCGAAGACTGCGGTGGGCTCGCTGCGCATGGCCACGGCCTGCACGCGGAGGGTCGGCAGGCTGCCGTTCTGTGCGAAGAAGGGCACGACGCTGCGTTCGGCAACGACCCGCACCGCATTGCGTGGATTGCTCGCATCGACCGTGGCGACGAAGTGATCGTCCTGTGCGTGCGCCGCGTTCCAGTTGCCGCAGCTGATCGCCAGCGTACCGGGGAAGCGGTTCTGTGCCGTGGCGTTCTGCCGTGCGGCCGTGTTGTCGGCGTTGTCGGCGCGGCACAGGTCCAGGCGCTGCGCGCCCGCCAACGCTGCCAGGTCGGCCACCTTCTGTGCATCGCGCTTGGCCCAGAACAGAAAGCCGACTTCCAGCAGGCCGATCATGGCCACCAGCGCGACCATGACCAGCATGAGGGTGACGGACATGCCGCCGCGCGCGTGCTGGAAGCCGATATGGCGGGGACGGTTCATGGCGCGGGCCTCAGGGACTGGAAGCGGCGCCGGACCTGGCCTTGCCGACGCCGGTTTCGAAGAAATCCGGGATTTCGTGATCGAAGCTCTTCATGTAGCGCGCATAGCTGGCGCTGGCCTGGTCGCCGAGGATCGGCAGGCGCGCACCGGCTTGTTGCCCGGAGGCCTGCAGGCGGAACAGACCCCGGGTGGTATCGCCGATCCCGCTGCGCGACGCACGTGGTGGCGGTGGCGGTGCCTCGGCCAGTGCCGGCGGTGGGGGTGCTGGCTGGGCCAGGTCCACGGTCGGCAGGGCCTGTGCGTGCGCTGTAGGCGCGGTGGTGGCGGCCGGCGGGCTGCCGAGCATCTGCCCGGTCAACGGTTGCTGTGCGGGCTGTGCATGGGCGGCGGCGACCAGCAGGGTGCCGGCCAGTGCGGGCAGCAGGCGGCGGAACAGGGGCGTGGCGGTCATGGCGTGCTCCCGGAGGCAGGGTCGGTGGTGCTGAAGCGTTCCAGCATCGAGGGCGGCAGCCGCGCCAGTTCACTGGCCGGTGCGGCATCACGTTTTGCACGGCGGGGCTCAGCCGCCAGCTGCGCGCGGCTGGGTGCCGGTGCGGTCGCTACGCTGGCGCTTGCCCGTTCGCTCTCCGCTGCAGCGCTTGCCGCCGCCTGACGCTGCTGCACGCGGGCACGTATCTGCTGCGCCTGCTGTTCGATGCTGCGGCGGGTATCGGCACCGAGATTGGCCTGCTGGGCCAAGCGTTCGGCCGTGGCGGTGTCGCCGCGCAGCACTGCCCACAAGGCGAGATTGGCGGTGGCTTTGGCATTGCCCGGCGCAAGCTCCAAGGCTTTTGCAAGCGGCTCGCGGGCCTGCTCATAGCGGCCCGCGCGCAGGCGTGCATAGCCCAGATCACCCAGGTAATCGGTATTCAACGGCTGCAGCTGCGTGGCCTTTGCCAGCGCCTGTTCGCTGGCGTCGTCCTGGTTGCGCTGGGCGGCAATCAGGCCCAGCCCATGCGCAGCGGCCGCAGCCTGCGTGCCACTGTCCAGGCCGCGATACAGCGCGATGGCCGCTTCGGTCTGGCCGGTCTCGCGCAGTGCGTCGGCCTGCAGCAGCCGCAGCATCGGCGTGTCGCCGTAACGCTGGCGGAAGGCATCCACGTGTGCCAGCGAGGCATACCACGCGCCCTGTTGCTGCATGCGCTGGATCAGCTCCAGGTAGGCGTTGCGGCTGTCCTGCGGTGCCGGCGTCGGCTCGGCCAGGCTGGGCGCGCGCAGGTAGGTGGGCGCGGAGGAGGCACAGCCGGCGCCGAGGGTGGCCAGGGCCAGCACCAGGCCGGTGTGCATGCAGTGGGTACGCAATCCAGGCATCGTCGTCATCCCAGGTTCGCCAGTGTCTTGGCCAGCGCCACCAGTGCTGGTCCAGCCAGCACCAGCATCAGTGCCGGCAGCAGGGTCAACATCATCACCACGGTCATCTTCAC
>NZ_JBNNHG010000059.1:0-22720 GCF_050268705.1 Stenotrophomonas sp. NPDC077659
TCGACACAGTAGATCCACGCCATGCGTGGATGAATTCATTCGATATCTGACAGATTTCATCCACGCATGGCGTGGATCTACCCCATCGCCTGCCACCACTGCGCCAGCAGATCCGGCCTGCGCAACCGCTCGCGCCACCAGCGCAATGCGGCACCCTCCTCCCCCGTTCGCCAGGCCAGCCAGAACGTTTCCTCCGCCTTGGGTTCCTCCACCTCGCGGATCACCAGCCGGCCACGCGCCACCGCCGCGCGCGCGCACGGCTCGGGCAGGAAACCGAATCCCACGCCCTGGCACTGCAGCTTCAGTTTGCTCGCCATGTCCGGCACGGTCAGCATCTCCTGGCCCATCAACAAACCTACCGTCCGCGGCAGCAACCGTCGCGCTGAATCGGAGACGGCGATGGCGCAATGCTCGGCCAGCTGATCGCGGCCCAACACACCCGGCACCTGCGCAAGCGGATGATCGGGCGCCACCGCAAACACGAAATCGACGCTGCCCAGCGGCTCCACCACGTAGCCGCCACCACTGGGGCCCTCGCCCGCGGCACCCACCAGCAGATCGGCACGGCGGTCCAGCAGCGCCTCCCAGGTACCCGACAGCGCCTCCCCGAACAGACGCAGGCGCGTCGGCGCTTCAATGCCACGGAATGCGGCAATGTCCGGGCCCAGCAGCCAGGTCGGGAATACCGAATCCACCGCCAGGGTCAGTTCAGCCTCCCAACCGGAGGCCACCCGGCGCACCCTCAGTTCCAGTTCGCGGGCGGCACGCAGCAGATGACGCCCCTCATCCAGCAAGGCACGACCCGCCTCGGTCAGTTCGGCGCGGGGGCCGACCCGGTCGAACAGCTGCACGCCCAGGTCTTCCTCCAGCTTGGCCACGGTGTAGGAAATGGTCGAGGGAACCTTGTGCAGGGCCTTGCCCGCGCCGGCAAAGGAGCCGCGGCGGTCGATGGCATCCAGGATCTGCAGGGCATCGAGGCTGAGCTTGAGCATTCGAAATTTTCGATGATGACTGTCAAAACTATCCGTTTTTCAAACCCCCTACGCAAGCGGATACTTCTCTCCAACGGGGAAACACAGCGGCTACCGCCCTACCCCGCCCCATCGAAACCATCGAACAAGGAGAAATCATCATGCTGCAGATCCGCAAGAGCGCTACCCGTGGCCTGGCCGAGCATGGCTGGCTGTCGTCCCGCCACACCTTCTCCTTCGCCGGCTACTACGACCCGCGCTACGTCAGCTTCGGTCCGCTGCGTGTCATCAACGAAGACAAGGTCATCGGCGGCCAGGGCTTCGGCACCCACAGCCACAGCAACATGGAAATCATTTCCTACGTGCTGGGCGGTGCGCTGGAACACAAGGACTCGATGGGCACCGGCTCGGTGCTGCGCTACGGCGATGTGCAGGTGATGAGCGCCGGCAGCGGCGTCAGCCACAGCGAGTTCAACCATTCGCCCAGCGATCCGGTGCACTTCCTGCAGATCTGGATCTTCCCGGACAGCGAGAACATCGAGCCGTCCTACCGCGAGACCCACTTCGCGCCGGAAACCAAGCGCGGCCAGCTGCGCCTGATCGTTTCGCCTGATGGTGCCGACGGTTCGCTGCGCATCCAGCAGGATGCCCGCATCTACGCCACCCTCCTGGACGGCAGCCAGAAGCTGCACCACGCCCTGGGCAACGGCCGTGGCGCGTATGTGCAGGTCGCCCGAGGCCAGCTGCAGGTCAATGGCATCACGCTTGATGCCGGTGATGCGCTGCAGATCAGCGACGAGGCACAGCTGACCCTGGAAAACGGCAACGACGCCGAAGTGCTGGTGTTCGACCTGCCGCTGTAAGTGTTCAGCAGCAACGTGCAGCAAGGCCCGCGATGCCCAACGGCAGTGCGGGCCTTTGCATGTAAAGCGGGTGACACTGCATTCGTATTCGCAGCGCGATGGCGCGGTTGGCACTTGCCCGAGAAGCTTGAAAACGTTTCCATTGCAGGGATTCTTCAACGCCCCCCAGTGCATGACGCCCTCTTCCCCGCGTGCCCAGCAGCACGCCACCCGCGCCGCCTTCTTCATTCCCGGCTTTGCCACCGCCGCCTGGGCACCGATGGTGCCCTATGCCAAGGCCAACGCAGGTCTGTCCGATGCCAGCCTGGGCGCGGTGCTGCTCTGCCTTGGGCTGGGCTCACTGCTGGCAATGCCGCTGGCCGGCGCGCTCACTGCGCGGCTGGGCTGCCGCCGCCTGATGGTCATCACCACAGCGTTGATCCTGCTGGCCCTTCCGTTGTTGGCGCTGGCCCCCTCACCGCTGGCACTGGGCGCGGCGTTGTTCCTGTTCGGTGCTGCTGTGGGCGCAATGGACTGCACGATGAACATGCAGGCGGTGGCGGTTGAGCGCGATGCCGGTCGCGCGATGATGTCCGGCTTCCACGCGTTCTACAGCATCGGCGGCTTCACCGGTGTCGGCTGCATGACCGCAATGCTGTTGCTGGGCACGCCGCCGTGGATCGCCGCGCTGCTGTCGGTGGCGGCCATGCTCGCGGTGGCCGTGTTGTCGGCGCCGCACTGGCGCGCGCAGCGTATCGCCCATGATGGCCCCCTGCTGGCCATTCCGCATGGCGTGGTGCTGTTCATCAGCGTATTGGCCTTCATCGTGTTCCTGGCCGAAGGCTCGATGCTGGACTGGAGCGCGGTGTTCCTGGCCGACGTGCGGCAGGTACCGCGCGACCAGGCCGGCGCCGGCTTCGCGGCGTTCACCCTGGCGATGACCACAATGCGCCTGTTCGGCGATGGCATCGTCGAGCGCCTGGGCCGCACGCGCACGATCATCATCGGCGGCATCACCGCGGCCACCGGCTTCGCCCTGGCCACGCTGGTGCCCTCCTTCGCGGTGGCACTGGTCGGCTACGTGATGGTCGGACTGGGCTGCGCCAACATCGTGCCGGCGCTGTTCTCGATGGCCGGCCAGCAGCGCGCGATGCCGGAAAGCATTGCCATCACGGCAGTAACCACGCTGGGCTATGCCGGCATCCTCGCCGGCCCGGCCGCAATCGGCGGACTGGCCCACCTCACCACCTTGGGCTTCGCCTTCCTGTGTGTGGCCGCGCTGCTGCTGGCCGTCGCCGCCTCGGCCCGCGCACTGGCACGCCGCCTGCCGTGAGCAAAAAAGGGGACGGAGGGGATTAAGTCGTTTTTGGCGATTTCGCCATTAACGACTTAATCCCCTCCGTCCCCTTTTTTCAGGTGCGCCACTCGGCCTGCGCGGGCAGCTGCGGTGCCGGGCAGGTCGCACGCGGGTGGTGCTCGTCCTGGGCCATCCAGTCATCGACCACACCGGCCAGCAGATCCAGCCGCAGCGGCAGGGTGATGTGGTCTTCGCCGCGCATCTCGATGTAATGGGCGCGCGGATTGGCCTGGGCCAGTTCGCGGCCCTGGCTGACCGGAATGTGCTGGTCGCCCTGGCCGTGCAGCAGCAGCACGCAGGCGCGGGTATCGGCCAGCGCGCGGGCCACGTCCACCTGGTCCAGGTCGACGTCGATGCGGCGGCTGGCGGCGGCAATCACCTGGTTGATGTCCTGGCCGCCATAGCGCCAGCGCGCATAGAAGGCCACCGCCTGTGCCTTCAGCCCTTCCGGCTGCAGCGCCATCAGGTGCGGGATCATCGTGCGGATCGCCACGCCGGCATTGGCGAACGATTCCATCGCCACCACCCCGGCCACCTGGTCACCCAGCTTGTCGGCCGTGAACACCGCCGTGGCCGCGCCATAGGAAACGCCGAACAGGTACAGCGGCCCGGTCACCTCGCCACGCGCACGCAGTTCGCCGATCACATCGACCACGTCGTCCGATTCGTAGGTGCCGTAGCCGGACGGACCACGCCCGGACTGGCCGTGGTTGCGCAGGTCCAGGGTGACCACGCGGTAGCCCGATCCGGCCAACTGCAGTGACCACGGCAGCATCGAATCGCCGTTCATCATCCAGCCGTGCAGCAGCACCACGGTGCCGCGCGGCGACTTAGGGCGGAACGGCTGCGGCACGACGAGGCTCAGCCCGGTGTCCAGCGGCTGGCCGTTCTCGTGGCGCTGCGGCAGGTAATGGTAGCGGGCGCCGTAATCGCCCGGGTCGAACACCCGCCAGAAGATCGGCACACCATCCCGGCCCGGCGCGAAGCCATGGCGGTTGGGCAGCTCGGCGATGGCCGCGGCGATACGCGGCTGGTCCAGCAGCGTGGATACGCCACCGGGCGCGACCAGCTGGTCGCTGAGCGAGGTGGATGAGGCGGTGATCGAGGATGAGCATGCAGCCAGCCACAGGCCGGCGCACGCCAGCAACAGCAGCAGCGGGCGCTTCATGGGCAATCAGGGAAAAGGTCCGACAGCGTGGCAGGTTAGCGGCGAGGGCTGGGCGCATCTATCGCAGAACGATGACGGGTTGATGACACGCCGGGAGCGATTCAGCTTCATGCGTTGTCGCTTGCGGACAAAGCCTTGATCCGGATCAAGGATCGCCTCTGCGCATTTGCAGACAGTGCGGGCATGCGCACCTCGTTCAAGCTCCTCCTTGCCCTGGCCGCCGCTGTGGCCGCCGCCTGGGGCGTTGCCCGCAGCACCCCGTACTGGTTCGCCCCGCGCCAGCCAGCCGTGGTCGACATCCACGATCCGGCGCTGATCGCGCGCGGCCAGTACCTGTCGCGTGCAGCCGACTGCGCTGCCTGCCACACCGCACCCGGTGGCCGGCCCTTCGCCGGCGGCCTGGGCATGCAGACACCGATGGGCACGCTCTACTCGACCAACATCACCCCGGACCCGACCACCGGCATCGGCGCCTACGACTACGCGGATTTCGAGCGGGCCGTGCGTCGCGGCATCCGCCATGACGGCCAGCCGCTGTACCCGGCCATGCCCTACGCCTCCTACGTGATCGCCACCGATGACGAGATCCGGGCGTTGTACGCCTATTTCATGGGCGCAGTGACGCCCGTGCGCCAGCACAACGCCGACAGCACCATCCCGTGGCCGGCCAGCATGCGCTGGCCGCTGGCGTGGTGGCAGCTGCTGTTTGCGCGGCCGCGCAGCTTCGTTGCCGATCCGTCACTGGACGCCGGCCAGCAGCGCGGTGCCCAGCTGGTGGAGGGCCTGGCCCACTGCGGTGCCTGCCATACCCCGCGCGGGCTGGCCTTCCAGGAAACCGCCATGGCCGATGATGCGGGCCGTCGCTTCCTTTCCGGCTCGGTACTGGAAGGCTGGTATGCGAAGAACCTGCGCAACGAGGCCACCGGCCTTGCCAGCTGGAGCCAAGATGAAATCGTGCAGTTCCTGCGCACTGGTCGTACTGACCGGTCAGCGGCCTTCGGCGGCATGGCCGATGTCGTCGAACACAGCACCCAGCACCTGACCGATGCCGACCTGCTGGCCATGGCCCGTTACCTCAAGCAGCTGCCACCGCGCACGGGACGCAGCACGCAGTGGATTGCCGGCAGCGACCGCACCACCTCCGCACTGCGCGAGGGCGATTACCACGTGCCTGGGGCGCTGGCTTACGCCGAGCACTGCCAGGCCTGCCACCGCGCCGATGGGCGCGGCATGCCCCGCATCTCCCCCGCCCTGGCCGGCAACTCCATCGTGTTCGCCGACGATCCCAGTTCGCTGGTGCAGGTCACCCTGGCCGGTGGCCGCACACCGCACACGCCACATGATCGGATGGCGTTCTCGATGCCCGGTTTCGAGCATCTGCCGAATGCACAGCTGGCGCAGATCCTCACCTTCATCCGCGGCAGCTGGGGCAACCAGGCCAGTGCGGTCCGCGAGGTGGACGTGGCACGCATGCGCCGGGTGGTGCGCGACAAGCCGGTGCACGTGGTTCCGCAGGAGGCCGCCCCATGAAGCCCGCACGCAGGCGCAGGAACGGTGCCGTCATCGCTGCCATCGGCATGCTCGTGCTGGCTGCTGCCGGCACACTGCTGCATGTCTACCGGCATCCCACGCTGGATGCCGGCACGGCGCCGACACTGGACATCATTGATGCGCAGCGCGCCGTCGTCGGCCAGTACCACACGCCCAGCGCCGAGGAGATCGCCAGCCTCGGCAATGCCGACGCGGTGATGCTCGGGCGGCGGCTGCTCAACGAGACCGCCCGCCTGCTGCCGGACAACGTCGGCAACGACCTGAACTGCAATTCCTGCCACATGGCCGAAGGCAAGCGCCCCTTCGGCAACCACTATCTCAACACCGGCGGTGGCAGTTACCCGCGTTACATGACGCGCCCAGGCAGGGAGATCGGCCTGGTCGAACGCATCAATGGCTGCCTGCAGCGCTCGATGAATGGCACGCCGCTGGCGCGGGATGCACCACAGATGCGCGCGATGCTGGAATACATGGCATGGCTGAGCCGGACCGTACCCGACGGTGCGCGCGTGGCGGCAGCGGGCGAAGGGCCGATCGACAGCTCGCTGAGGCCCGACCGCACGCGCGGCCACGCCCTGTACGCAGCGCAGTGTGCGGCCTGCCACGGCGACAACGGCGAGGGACGCCGTGATGGCAGCGGTGACATCGCCTTCCCGCCCCTATGGGGCGAACGCAGCTTCAACATCGGTGCGGGCATGGCCCGGCTGTACAAGGCGGCCAGCTTCGTCAAGCACAACATGCCACCGGCTGCGAGCCGCGCGCCGCCACTGGGCCAGCAGGTGATGCCCGACCAGGATGCGGTGGACATCGCCGATTACTTCATCCATCAGCCGCGGCCGGATTTCACCGGCAAGGGCAAGGACTGGCCGCACGACCCGAAGCCGAAGGACGCGCGGTACTGAGCGTGCGACTGAAAGTGTCGCCCGTCACGCAACACAAACCCTGAATCTGGACGTCACTTCCATGTAATTCGCTTTGCCGACACTCCGGGGCTTTCCTCCACTCAAGGTCCGGTTTCGATGCGAAAGATTGCGCGTTTTCCCCGTGTTTCGCTGCTTGCCGTGCTGATCGCCCCCGCACTGGACGCCTTGGCCGAAGCACCGCAGGGCGAGGCCGCCGAAACGCGCAGTGCCGACGCACGCACCCTGGACCAGGTACAGGTGATCGGCCAGGCCACCAGTTACGCCAAGACCTCGGTGCGTACCGAAACGCTGAACCGGCAGACGGTGTTGAGCAGCGTCAACGGCGCGCTCAACGAAGTGCCAGGCGTGGTGGTCAGCGAAGCCGATGCAACCGGCTCTTCGGTGTGGGGCACGCAGATCAGCATGCGCGGCTTCGTCACCAACCGCGATACGCAGCAGATCGGCACCACCCTCGATGGCCTGCCCAACGGCGGCTCGGGCTACGGCGGCGGCTCGCTGGCCAACCGCTACATCGACACGCTCGACCTGGAAACGGTTGAAGTGAGCCAGGGCACGGCCGATATCTCCTCGCGTTCGAACGAAGCGCTGGGTGGCACGCTCAACTTCCTCACCCGTGATCCGCTGCATGACAGCCGCCTGCGCTTTGTCGTCGGCGCCGGTGACAACGATGCGCGCAAGTATTACGTGCGCTATGACACGGGTGTGCTTGGTGGCCACACCCGCGCCTGGGTCAGCGCATCCTCAGCCCGCGTGAGCGACTGGATCGATGGCAGCGGCAAGACCAGCAACGATCATATCGCCGGCAAATTCGTCACCGAACTGAACCGCTGGACGCTGACCGGCTACCTGTCCTACAACGATGCCGACGAGCCGGAATACACCAGTGTTTCGCCGCAGGGCTTCGCCACCAACCCCGACCGCGACAACCTGGTCGGCACCCTCACCGGCATCCCCTACCTGGACCAGAACTACCGCTCCGGTTCGCGCGCCCTGCGCGAGAACACCTTCGGCTACCTGCGCGCCTCCTTCGACGCCGGCAATGGTTTCAAGGCCTCGATGGCGGCCTATGGCCACCGCATGCAGGGCCGTGGCGACTGGCTGCCGCCGTACCTGGCCGATGTCACCAATGATGGCGCCGGTCGCCCGCAGTCCGAATACCTGGGCGGCAGCACCGCGTACGGCGGCAGCAACCTGGGCCAGATCTACTTCGTGAACCCCGATGGCAGCAGTGCCCGGCCGATTGCCGGCTGCACCCCCCGTGTGGGCTTCAGCGCCGAGTACGATCCGAACTGCTACGCCGGCAATGTGCTGGGCGCGCAGTCCTACCGCCACACCCACTACGACAACGACCGCATGGGCGTGACCGCCGATGTCGAATGGCGGCAGACCTTCGGGTCGGTCGACAACACGATCCGCGGCGGCCTGTGGGTGGAGAAGCTGGACCGCTCGGCGCGGCGTGACTGGCACCGCCTGCTCAACGTAGGCCAGGATATCGCCTTCGACCACCAGCCGTACTGGGTGCAGTTCGAAGACAAGTACAAGGTGGACGAGCAGATGTACTACGTCGAGGACGTGGCCCGCTTCGGCCCGTTCAGTGCACGCGTGGGCGTGAAGCAGTTCTTCGTGGACCAATCACGCAACCGCGTGATCGGCGCCAGCGAACATGTCACCTCTGATTCCAAGTCCGATCCGCTGTTGTCCACCGGCTTCACCTGGGCGCCGGGCGTGGAAGGCATGGAACTGTTCGCCGGCTTCTCGCAGAACTTCGCCGCGATTCCTTCCGGCGTACTGGGCGAGACCGATCCGCAGCGCTTCCGCAATGTTGAACCAGAGACCGCCGACAACATCGAAGTGGGCATGCGCATCAGCCGCTGGCCGCTGACCGCCTCGGTCACCCTGTACAACATCAGATTCGACAACCGCATTGTCTACCTGCCCGCCGGCTTCGTCAGCGGCATCGACTACCTGGGCGAAACCGACGGTGTCTACGAGAACTTCGGTGGCGTGGAAAGCAACGGCCTGGAAGCCGCCTTCGGCTATGGCTGGGACAACGGCTGGCGGATCAACGCGGCCTACACCTACAACCGTTCCAGGTACCTGGGCAGCGGCGATGCCGCGCGTGACACCCAGCTGGGCATCGTCGATGGCGCCAAGGTCATCGGCCAACCCGAGCAGATCCTGGTGCTGTCGGCGGATTGGCAGGGCGAGAACTGGAATTTCGGTCTGTCCGGCCGCTACCTCGGCACCCGCTACCTGGACGCGGCCAACGTCAACCAACTGCCCTCGGCCACCGTCTTCAACGCCAACATCGGCTTCGACCTGCAGGGCCTGTCGCCGCGCCTGAAGGGCATGGGGGCCAACCTGGTGGTGAGCAACCTCACCGACAAGCGCTATCTTGCAGGGGTGGACGGTGCCAACGCGGCCTTCATCGGCGCGCCGCGCACCGTCGGCATTTCCTTCCGCGTGGATCTGTGAGGCACTCGTGACTGATATCGGCCGACGCCGGTTGCTGCAGGCCGGCGTCGCCGCCGGCCTTGCACAGCTGCTGCCCAGCATCGCCCGGGCTGCGGCCATCGGCCCGGCCGCGCATACGCGCAGCCTGCAGGACCTGCAGCACATCGTGGTGTTCATGCAGGAAAACCGATCATTCGACCACTACTTCGGCACCCTGCCGGGCGTACGTGGCTTCGGCGACCGCTTCGTCGCCCCCGCTGCGCCGCTGTACGGCGCCAGTGGCCCGCGCAGCCTGTGGCTGCAGCCCGATGCCAGCGGACAGCGCGTGATCGCGCCCTTCCCGCTGGATACGGCCGCCCACTTCGGCTACATGCGCGTGGAAGGTACCCCGCATACCTGGCCCGATGCGCAGCGTGCCTGGGACCACGGCCGCATGGGGCACTGGCCGATGGCCAAGCAGAACCACGCGATGGGCTATTTCCAGCGCGCCGACCTGCCTTTCCAGTTCGCCCTGGCCGAAGCGTTCACGATCTGCGATGCCTACCACTGCGCGATACAGGCCGGGACCAACCCGAACCGGGTGTTCCTGTGGACCGGGCACAACGATGCGTCTGCCCGCGCCGGGGGGCCGGTGATCGCCAATTCGCATGACAACTTCCCCGAGCACGGCGGCCATCCGCAGTCCTACCGGTGGACCAGCTATGTGGAGCGGCTGCAGCAGGCAGGTGTGTCCTGGCAGATCTACCAGGACATGGCCGACAACTTTACCGACAACCCGCTGGCCGGCTTCGAGACGTTCCGCCAGGCCTACCGTGCCGCACCGGGACACGATGCCGCGCTGCGCCAGCGCGGGGTCAGCACGCGGGGCCTGGCCCAGCTGCGCCAGGACGCCATCGACGGCCGCCTGCCGCAGGTCAGCTTCATCATCGCCGATGCCGCCGGCAGCGAGCACCCCGGGCCTTCCAGCCCGGCCCAGGGCGCGGCCTACACCGCGCGCGTGCTGGATGCGTTGACGGCCGACCCGGAGGTTTGGAGCCGTACCGCGCTGCTGCTGATGTTCGACGAGAACGACGGCTTCTTCGACCACGTACCGCCGCCGGCACCGCCATCACCTCGCCCCGACGGTGGTTGGGCAGGTGCGTCGTCGGTCAGCACCGACGGTGAGTACCACCAGCACCCGGCGCCGGGCGACGAAAAATACGATGCCGCCGAACTGCGTGGCCGCCCCTACGGACTGGGCCCGCGAGTGCCCCTCTACGTGATCTCGCCGTGGAGTCGTGGCGGCTGGGTCGATTCGCAGGTGTATGACCACACCTCGGTGCTGCGACTGATCGAGCGCCGCTTCGGCGTGGCCGCACCGGACATCTCGCCGTGGCGTCGCGCGGTGTGTGGCGACCTGACCAATGCCTTCGATTTCGCCCAGCGCGATACGCGGCCGTTCGTGCGCGGGCTGCCCGATGTGAGCGCGACCGCCGCGCGTGCCGCGGCCCTGCCCGGGCGCACCGTACCCGCACTGCCCGCCGGCCTGCTGGCGGCACACCAGGAAGCGGGGACGCGCCCATCGCGTGCGCTGCCGTACCGCCCACAGGTGCAGGTCGCGACGCTTGCTGCGGACGGTGTGACCCTGCAGTTGGCCTGCGAAGGCGCAGCCAGCGTGCTGCACGTCTATGATCGGCTGCGCCTCAACGATCTGCCGCGCCGCTACACCGTGGCGCCGGGTGCGCGGCTGCAGGATCAGTGGGCGCTGGATGCACAGGGCCACTACGATCTCTGGCTGCTGGGCCCGAACGGCTTCCACCGGCACTTCCGTGGTGCGAGCGGAGCGACGGCGCTGGAGGCACATGTGGAAAGGACCGGTGACAGCGTGCAGTTGCAGCTGCGCAACCTGGGCACCACTGCGCAGACGATCCGCGTGCACGCGGGCGCCTATCACGGGCACATGCCGGAAAAGACGCTGTCGCTGGCAGCCGGTGCGAAAACCACCCTGCGCTGGGACGCAGCGCCAACGGCCGGCTGGTACGACATTCGCGTGAGGGCGGGCGAAACCGAACTGCGCCTGGCCGGCCGCGCCGAGAATGGGCTGCCCGGCACCAGTGATCCAGCGATGGGGGGCCAGCCGCTGCGCTTCGAGCACGGCTGAGGCTTTCGGTAGCGTCGTGCTTGCTCGACTGCGCGGTCTGTCGTGCTCGACTGCGCGGTCTGTAGAGCCGAGCCCATGCTCGGCTCAGTCAAGCAAGCTCGACGCTACGAAATGCAGCCGAGCATGGGCTCGGCTCTACAAACGCGTCAACCGTTCCAGCCCAGGCCGCGCGGTTCATTGCTGAACCCCGCCGCGCGCAGGGCATCGACGGCGAGCCCGCGATGGACGGGCTCGTCATTGATCCGCTCCAGGGTGAAGGACAGGCGGCGGCCACGCCGCAGGCCCACCGCCAGCGCGTGTGCGGCGGATGCCCAGCGCACCGAGGCGTCGTGTGCCGTGTCGTCGATCCAGCTGCTCAGCTGGCGGCCGCCCTGCGGCAGGTACAGCTGCAGGCGGCCTTCGCCGATCACCACCATCGCACCGACCCGTCGCACCGGACGCGGCCCGGCGATCGACTGGGGCCACGGCAGCAGGCTGCCGAAAGGATTGGCCGGATCCAGCGCCGACAGCGCAACCCAGCCGTCAGGTCCACGTGTCTGCTCGGCGCTGGCACGCAGGCGGTCGATGTCTTCGCGCTGGGCGAACTGGGCACCGCCCATACCCTCCACGAAACGCCCGCGCAGCAGCTGGCCGGCATCCTCCATGCTGCGCAGCACCGGGCGCAGTGCTGGAAACCCGCCTGTCACGGTCTCACTCATCGCCGCGCTGCGGGTGACCACCGTGTAACGATCCAACAGCGCCTCGGTCTGCGCCAGCCCGCGCAGCGTGTCACTGGCCCGCTCGTGCGGCAGCAGAAACCAGCGCCCGGCCAATGTCGGCCCCGTGCTGGTGGTCAGCTCCAGTCCTGCGGCGCCCAGCGCCAGGGGGGCGAACGCAAAGCTGCGGCGACGGCGTGACACAGGCGTAGGCCGCGCCCGCACAGGGCGCACCCCCGCCAGCGCACGCAACGGTGCCCACAGGTCGCTGCTGATCTGCCCGCGCCAGGCCAGCTGCCACAGCGCCGCCTGGAAATCCTCGCCGTTACTGTCAGCCCCTGCCGGCCACGACGGTATCTGCAGAGCCAGCTGGCGGGCAAAGAACCCACCGCCGTCAGCCAGCACCTGCAGGATGGCCTGCTGCATCGGCGACGCGGCCAGCTCCGGGTCCGGCAGTGGCAGGGTCTCTGCGGCTCGCTCCTGCAGATGCAGCGACACCAGGCCATCGTCGTCGCCCAGTCGGCCATGGCCGGCCCAGAGCACCGCCCCGGTGGACAGCAGCTCGTCCAGCAGGCCGGGCCGGTAACCCGGTACGCGCGCGGGCAGTATCTGCTGTTCCCACAGCGATGCGGGCAGAGGCAGCCCGGCCAGCTGTTCGATCACCTGCAGCACGCGATCATGGTCGTTGCTGCGCGCGCTGCCGGGCAGCACGCCCTGCCCGTCCAGCAGCAGACCGACGTAAGCCTGCACGGGCACCGGTCGGGTGGCCTCGCGCGCGGCCTGCAGCGAGCGCAGCCGCAGCCGCTGCAGCACCTCGGTGCCCACCCACTCATGGTGGGCGAGCGGCGAAAGCGATGCAGCGTTTTCATCGATGCCACCGCGGCCAATGCCGAACTGTCCACGCACCACCCGCCCCTGCTCCTGCAGCGCGTGCAGGGCGGCATCCACCACGGCGACGCCGAGGCCGAACCGTGCGGCTACGCTGCCGCTGCTGAATGGCCCGTGGGTACGTGCGTGACGAGCCAGCAGGTCGCCGAGCGGCTCCGCTACCGGCAGGCGGAACACCTCGGCAATGTCCTCGGCGATCACCACCCCAAGTGCATCGCGCAGCCGCGCGGCATCTTCCACGGCAGCCCACTGGGCCACGCCAGCAATACGCACGGGGATCGCACGCCCTGCCGCGCGCAGCGTTTCCGTACAGGCATCCACCTGCGCAGGTTCAGTGATGCGTCGCGCAATCTCCGCAGCCGGCAGCGGCCCGAGTTCGCGCAGCAGGTCGGCCACGCCTTCGCTGCCGCGTGCGTGGCGGACCGGGTCCAGTCGTTGCAGCTCACACTCGACCTGGGCCACCACCGCATCGTCCAGCAGTTCGCCCAGATCCACCTGGCCCAGCAGCTCGGCGAGCAGGCCACTGTCGAGTGACAGCACCGATGCGCGGCGTTCGGCCAACGGCACGTCGGCCTCGTACATGAACTCGGCGACATAGCCGAACAACAGGTTGGCCGCGAAGGGAGATGGCACTGCAGTCTCCACCTCGACCATCTGCACCTGCCCACCCTGGATGCGCTGCGTCAACGCATCCAGCGCGTCCAGGTCGTAGACATCCTGCAGGCACTCGCGCGCGGTCTCGACCAGGATCGGGAATCCGTCATGGCCACGTGCGATCGCCAGCAGTTGGCCCGCGCGCAGCCGCTGCTGCCACAGAGGCGAGCGCTTGCCCGGCGTGCGCCGTGGCAGCAGCAATGCACGCGCCGCGCACTCGCGGAAGCGTGCGGCGAACAACGCAGAGCCGGCAACCGACAGCCGGATGGTCTGATGCAGGCTGATCGGATCAAACAGAAACACCTCGGCACCGGGTAGAGGCCCGCTGTGGTCAGGAATGCGGACGATGATGCCGTCATCGCTGGCCACCACAGCAGGGTCGATACCCGCCTGCTCGCGCAGGCGCGCAGCCACCGCCAACGCCCACGGATCGTGCACGCGGCGTCCGTAGGGCGAATGCAGCATCACCCGCCAGTCACCCAGCTCGTCGCGGCAGCGTTCAACCACCAGCCGCAGATCGGTCGGCAGCACGCCGGTGGCCTGCTGCTGTTCGGCCACCAGGGCCAGCATGTTGCGGATCGCGCTTGGGTCAAGACCTCGCTCGCGCAGCCGGTCCAGCAGCGCTGGCGACGGCTCGCCCGCGGGACCTGGATCGGCTTCCAGTTCGGCCAGGAAAGCACCGGTGGCTCGCCCCAGCTCGGCCGGTCGGCCGATGCCCTCGCCCCGCCAGAAGGGCAACCGTGCCGAGCGTCCCGGCGCAGGCGTCACCACCACCTGGTCCAGGGTGATCTGGTCGATCCGCCAGGACGTGGCACCGAGGGTGATCACATCGTTCACCCGCGACTCGTGGACCATCTCCTCGTCCAGTTCGCCCACCCGGCGCGATCCGGCCTGTTCTTCACCTTCGGGCAGGACCACGGCGTACATGCCACGGTCGGGAATGGTGCCGCCACTGGTGACCGCCAGCTGCCGTGCACCGGGGCGCGCGGTCAACACGCCTGTCTTCCGGTCCCACACCAGGCGTGGCCGGAAGCCGGCAAATTCATCGGAGGGATAGCGCCCTGCCAACATATCCAGCACCGCGTCGAAAGCGCTCCGCGGCAGCGCGCGATACGGCGCGGCGCGACGCACGCATGCGAACCAGGTCCCGGCGTCGAGCGGATCCATCGCTACCGCAGCCACGGTCTGCTGGGCCAGCACATCGAGCGGATTGCGCGGCGGATCGAGGGCTTCAATGCGTCCATCCAGCATGCTGTCCACCACCACCGCAGCGTCGATCAGATCGCGTCGTGTGCGTGGATACAGCAGGCCGCGCGACACCCCGCCGACCTGGTGGCCGGCACGCCCTACCCGCTGCAGCGCACTGGACACCGAGGGCGGTGCGGCCACCTGGATCACCAGGTCGACCAAGCCCATGTCGATGCCCAGTTCCAGGCTGGAGGTGGCGACCACGCAACGCAGTTCGCCCGACTTCAGCGCCTGCTCGATGGCGGCACGCTGCTCCTTGGATACCGAACCATGGTGCGAGCGGGCGATCACCGATGCCGGCGCGGTGACCCGGTTCACCGTGCTGCCGGTGAACGACCCGTAGGTGGCTGCGGTCGCATCGGTGGTGCCGTCCGCGGGGCCACCGCCATCGCGCTCGGCATGCAGTTCGTTGAGCCGGGCGGTAAGCCTTTCCGCCACGCCGCGCGAGTTGGCAAAGACAATCGTGGAGCGATGCCGCATCACGTTGTCGAGAATGCTGGCTTCCACATGCGGCCAGATCGAACCGTTGCGCAGGCTGGCACCGCGCCCTTCCGCGGGCCCGTGCGTCACCAGGTCGGTCATGTCCTCCACCGGCACCACGATCTTCAGTTCCAGCTGCCGCTGCGAGGGAGGCTGCACCACCTGCACCGGGCGGTCGCCGCCGAGGAAGGCGGCCACGCCCTCCACTGGGCGGACCGTGGCCGACAGGCCGATGCGCTGCGCGGGTACCCGCCGCAGCGCGTCGAGCCGCTCCAGGCTCAGCGCCAGGTGCGAGCCACGCTTGCTGCCGGCCACGGCATGGATTTCATCGAGGATGACCGTATGCACATCGCGCAGGATTTCCCGCGCCTGCGAGGTGAGCATCAGGTACAGCGATTCAGGCGTGGTGATCAGGATGTCCGGCGGGCGCCGCAGCAGGCGTGCGCGGTCACTGCTGCTGGTATCGCCGGTACGCATGGCCACGGACAGGGCAACGGGCGGATCACCGCGTTCACTGCGGCGGGCACTGATGCCCTGCAGAGGCACCTGCAGATTGCGCTGCACATCGCTGCCCAGCGCCTTGATCGGCGACAGGTACAGCACGCGCGTCCGTGCCACGGGTTTGGCCGCCGGGTCGCGGCGGGCGTCGCCATCGCGCTCGGCGAACACCTGGTCGATTGCATGCAGGAACGCGGCCAGCGTCTTGCCGGAGCCGGTCGGCGCGACGACCAGGGTGTGCTGGCCTGCGGCAATCGACGCCCAAGCCTGGTCCTGTACCGGCGTCGATGACGGGAACGCGGCGCGGAACCAGTCGCAGGTGGCGGGATGGAAGTGCTGCAGGGAATCCAAGGCAGGGCCGGTCGCCATCAATGATGGGTTCGATGATACGGCGAAGAAATCCTTTGCCGTCACGTATGGTTACGTCATGACATTTCACGATATTTTTACGGAGCGTGTCCTGCGTCGCCGCCTGCTGGCTGCAGCCATCCTCCCGCGTACTAGAGCAGTTCCCGGGCTGGAGGTCTGCATCAATGGCAGCCCCCAACGAGGAAGCGCGACCGCACAACCCGCCGCTGAAGTACATCGCGCCGCTGCCGGGGCATGGATTCCAGGTGCGGAGGTGCGGCTTTGAAGCAGGGCCGCAGGCACAGCGCCTGCGGAAGGTAAACGACGAGCGTGGCTGCGTGTGCGGCAGGCTTGATTAGCACCAGCCCTTCAGACAACGATCAACGATCAACGAAAAGGAGAATTCAATGAACGGGATGAAAGCAGTTTTCTGTGTGCTGCTGGGTGCTTCGTCCACTGCCGGTGCGGCTTCAGCCATTTCCTACGATGCGGACGGCGCCTATGGCTACTCGATGAACCAGCCGACGGTGAGCGGGGCCATGCAGAACGCACTGAAGTACTGTGTCGCCCGCTCGCGCAACTGTGGGCAATCGGCCATTGCCACCGGCGAAGGCTATTCGGCCATCGTCACCGGAACAGTGTCCATGGGATTCGCACTGGCGGAGGCAAGTCCGGAAGCGGCGCGGCGCAAAGCGGAAAAGATGTGCGGGGAACGCGCCAACGACTGCACCCTGGCGGTGCTGTGGCGTGAGCAGCCGCCCCGTGTGATGGAGCGGCCCTGGCCCCCGGGTGCGCCGGCGCCGAGTCCGCCACCGTCAACCGCGAGCGACAGCAGAGAGTGATTGTTGATCGGGAATACAACCGCCCAGCGTCGATGACGTGCGATGGCAGGCGTTGAACTGACGTCCGACTTGAAGCCATACATCGCAACTGCATTGTCGATCCCGACACTTCCGCCACTGCGGGACTCAGCTCCATAGCCATCACCAGAGGCCAGAGCACGGAGTCTGGGAAGAAAGCGCGAGGCGTACCTGCGAAAAAAGAAAAAAGAAAAAAGCCACTGCATGCAGTGGCTTTTTTCTGAACTTGGCGGAGCGAGAGGGATTCGAACCCTCGATAGAGCTTTTGACCCTATACTCCCTTAGCAGGGGAGCCCCTTCAGCCACTCGGGCATCGCTCCGGGGTTTTCTCCGCGTCTGGTGCGGTGCACCTCAGCGGGGCGTGAATCATAACGTTAATCAGACGCGAAGGTAAAGCTTTTATTCGCCGGAATTTTCACTTCCGGTGCTGCCGGCTTCATCACCACGCTGGATGCGCTGGTAGATCTCTTCGCGGTGCACAGCAACGTCCTTCGGCGCGGTGATACCGATACGCACCTGGTTGCCCTTGACGCCGAGCACGGTGACGCTCACCGAGTCTCCGATCATCAGGGTTTCGCCGACGCGGCGAGTCAAGATCAACATTTTAGTAAGTCTCCATGGAACCGTGTGGAAGGGTATCCCCCACCGGCTTGACGCTCCGTCAAGAAGCGTCCCCACGACAAAGGGAAAAGATTTCGCAATGGTACCGTCAGCCGTCCCGCTCCTACAAGGAGGGGGACGGCTGGGGTTTACATCACAGGCGGGGACTGACCCATTCGACAACCGCAGCCAGAGCGGTAGCAAGGGCGGGCCCGTCCTCGCCACCACCCTGGGCGAGGTCCGGGCGTCCGCCGCCCTTGCCCCCGATCTGACTGGCGATGTGGGACAACAGTTCCCCGGCCTTGACCTTGCCCATTGCACTGCCGTTCACGCCCGCGACCAGGGCGGCCTTGCCGTCCTGGGTGCCGGCCAGCACGATCACGGCATTGCCCAGCTGCTGCTTGAGGCGGTCCATGGCGTCACGCAGGGCCTTGGCATCGAAGCCCTCCAGGCGGGCCGCCAGCACCTTCACGCCAGCGACCTCGACAGCCTGGCCGGAAAGGTCGGCGGTAGCGCCGGCGGCGACCTTGGCCTTCACCGCCTCCAGTTCGCGCTCCAGCTGCTTCTGGCGCTGGCCAAGGGCACGGATTTTCTCGACCACGTCGGTGGCGCTGCCGCCAAGCAGTTCAGCAGCCTCGGCCAGGCGGGCCTCTTCGGCGTCCACGTAATCCAGGGCGCCCTGGCCGGTAACGGCCTCGATGCGGCGCACGCCGGCGGAGACACCGCCCTCGGAGGTGATCTTGAACAAGCCGATGTCGCCGGTACGGTTGACGTGGGTACCGCCACACAGTTCGGTGGAGTAGTCGCCCATCTTCAGCACGCGCACGTTCTCGCCGTACTTCTCGCCGAACAGCGCCATGGCGCCGAAGTCCAGCGCTTCCTGCATGCCCATGTTGTGCACTTCGGCGGCGTTGTTGGCGCGCACCTGCTGGTTGACCTTGCGCTCGATGATGGCAAGCTCTTCAGCGCTGATCGGCTGGAAGTGCGAGAAATCGAATCGCAGGCGGTCCGGCGCGACCAGCGAGCCCTTCTGCTGCACGTGGGTGCCCAGCACTTCGCGCAGAGCGGCGTGCAGCAGGTGGGTGGCAGAGTGGTTGAGGATGGTGGCGCCACGGCGCTCCCCATCAACCTGGCCGGACAGCACGTCGCCGACCTTCACGCTGCCCTCGGACAGGGTGCCCACATGGCCATGGAACTGGCCGGCGAACTTCTGGGTATCGCTCACCACCAGGCGCACGCCGTTGCCGGTCAACACGCCGGTGTCACCGACCTGGCCGCCGGATTCGGCGTAGAACGGGGTCTGGTTGGCGATGACGATCACGGCGTCACCGGCTTCGGCCGACTGCACCGGACGGCCGTCCTTGAGCAGGGCCAGCACGGTCAGGCCATCGGCCTGCAGGCGGTCATAGCCCAGGAACACCGTCGGGGTCAGGGTGGCGACCAGCTCTGCCGGCAGCGTCACGCCGCCACCGAACTTGCCGGCGGCACGCGCAGTCTCGCGCTGCTGCTCCATTGCCGCGTCGAAACCGTCGGTATCAACGGTCAGCTCGCGCTCACGGGCGATGTCCTGGGTCAGGTCCAGCGGGAAACCGTAGGTGTCGTACAGGCGGAAGGCGTCAACACCCGGGATCACGCCGTTGCTGGCCTTGGCCGCCACGTCCTCGAAGATCTTCATGCCCGCGTCGAGCGTTTCAGCAAAACGCTCTTCTTCGGCCTGCAGCGCACGCACCACGGTGTCGGCCTGCGCGGGCAGTTCCCGGTAGGCTTCGCCCATCAGTTCGACCAGGGTCGGCACCAGCTTGCTGAAGAACGGCTGGCGTACGCCCAGCATCCAGCCATGGCGCAGCGCGCGGCGGATGATACGACGCAGCACATAGCCGCGGCCTTCGTTGGACGGCAGCACGCCGTCGACGATCAGGAACGAGCAGGCGCGGATGTGGTCGGCGATCACGCGCAGCGACTTGTTCTCCAGGTCGGCCATGCCGGTCAGCTCGGACGCCTTGCGGATCAGCGCCTGGAACAGGTCGATCTCGTAGTTGGTGTGCACGTGCTGCAGGATCGCCGCCAGGCGTTCCAGGCCCATGCCGGTATCGACGCACGGTGCCGGCAGCGGCACCAGGCTGCCATCACTCTGGCGGTCGAACTGCATGAACACCAGGTTCCAGATTTCGATGAAGCGATCACCATCTTCCTCCGGCGATCCCGGGGGGCCGCCGGCGATGTGGTCGCCGTGGTCGTAGAAGATCTCGGTGCACGGGCCGCACGGACCGGTGTCGGCCATCTGCCAGAAGTTGTCCGAGGCGTAGGGCGCGCCCTTGTTGTCGCCGATGCGCACGATGCGCGCTTCCGGGATGCCGACCATGTCGCGCCACAGCGCGTAGGCCTCGTCATCGGTCTGGTAGACGGTGACCAGCAGGCGCTCGGCCGGCAGCTTCCAGACCTGGGTCAGCAGCTCCCACGCCCAGGCAATCGCGTCCTTCTTGAAGTAGTCGCCGAAGGACCAGTTGCCCAGCATTTCGAAGAAGGTGTGGTGGCGGGCCGTGTAGCCGACCTGGTCAAGGTCGTTGTGCTTGCCGCCGGCACGCAGGCAACGCTGGACGTCGGCCGCGCGCACGTAGCTGCGCTTTTCCGCACCGAGGAACACGTCCTTGAACTGGACCATGCCGGAGTTGGTGAACAGCAGGGTCGGATCATTGCCCGGCACCAGCGGCGCCGACGGCACGATGGTGTGGCCT
This sequence comes from Stenotrophomonas sp. NPDC077659, assembly GCF_050268705.1. Lineage (NCBI taxonomy): Bacteria > Pseudomonadati > Pseudomonadota > Gammaproteobacteria > Lysobacterales > Lysobacteraceae > Stenotrophomonas > Stenotrophomonas sp. NPDC077659. The sequence goes on from NZ_JBNNHG010000059.1 coordinate 20,413, forward strand.
TTACCCTTGAAGAACTCAAGGAAATCGCTGCGGATCTGGGAGGTCGTGAATTTGGCAGGTGCGTTCATTGGGGGCTGGCAGTGTGCGGGCCGGCAGCCCCGAGCCACCGACCGCGCTGGCCAGGGTCGTAACGGACCGCCGAAAACCTAAAGGGTATCAGGCCCGGCGCCGCCAGTCTCAGTCCTCCGGGTCAAAGCGGGTCGCGCGGCGTATGCTGTCGCCGTCGAAGCCCCGCCGGGCCAGCAGATCGGCGGCCTTGCGCCGCTGCGCCAGGTCCTGCGGGCCGTCCTCGCCGAAACGACGGCGGACCAGATCGCGGGCATTTTCCTGCCAATCGCCCTCGTAGGTGTCCATGGCAGCGGCGATTGCCGCGCTGTCCAGCCCATGGGTGCCCAGTTCTGCGCGGACGTGGATGGGTCCATAGCCAGTGTTGGCGCGCATGCGGACAAGATTTTCCGCAAAACGCGTATCGTCCTGCCAGCCAGCCTCGGTCAGCCTGGCCACGGCGGCCTCGGCTGCCTCGCCCTCGATGCCACGGGCGGTCAGCTTGCGGGTCAGCTCCTTGCGCGAATGCTCACGGCGCACCAGCAGGCCCAGGGCACGCTGTACAGGGGTCTGTTCGCGCGGCCGGCGCTTGCGGCCGGTGGGGGCGTCGGCATCGGACATCAGTTGCTCCAAGGGTGGCGCCATCCTTGGCGCCTTGCCCGTCCGTGGGCGGTTCGAACCTGCGGGACAGGGCGACGTCACTGACGGCGCCGCCCTGCCCCACAGCAAGCCTTACTCGTCGTCGCCTTCGTCGTCGCCTTCCTCGCGGGCGGCTTCGGCCGGCTGAAACTTCTCGCGCAGCTCGGCTTCGAGCTTGGCTGCGACGGTCGGGTTGTCGCGCAGGTAGCCGCGGGCGTTGTCCTTGCCCTGGCCGATGCGTTCTTCACCGTAGCTGTACCAGGCACCGGCCTTCTCGACCAGCTTGGCATCCACGCCCATGTCGATCAGCTCGCCCTCGCGGCTGATGCCTTCGCCGTACAGGATCTCGGTGATGACCTGCTTGAACGGGGGCGCCAGCTTGTTCTTGACGACCTTGATCTTGGTCTGGTTGCCGATGATCTCGTCGCCCTTCTTGATCGCACCGATACGGCGGATGTCCAGGCGCACCGAGGCGTAGAACTTCAGCGCATTGCCGCCGGTAGTCACTTCCGGGCTCTGGCCCGGCATCATCACACCGATCTTCATGCGCAGCTGGTTGATGAAGATCACCAGGGTGTTGGAGCGCTTGATGTTGCCGGTCAGCTTGCGCAGCGCCTGGCTCATCAGGCGGGCCTGCAGGCCCGGCAGCTGGTCACCCATTTCGCCTTCGATTTCGGCCTTGGGCGTCAGCGCGGCGACCGAGTCGACCACCAGGATGTCCACCGACCCTGAGCGGACCAGCATGTCGGCGATTTCCAGCGCCTGCTCACCGGTATCCGGCTGCGACAGCAGCAGGTCGTCCACGTTCACGCCCAGCTTGGCGGCGTAGATCGGGTCCAGGGCATGCTCGGCGTCGATGAAGGCGGCGGTGCCGCCCATCTTCTGGCACTCGGCGATGGCCTGCAGGGTCAGAGTGGTCTTGCCCGACGATTCCGGGCCGTAGATTTCAACGACACGCCCCTTCGGCAGACCACCGATGCCCAGTGCGATGTCGAGCATCAGCGAGCCGGTCGGGATCGCTTCAACGGGTTCGACCACACGGTCGCCCATGCGCATCACCGAACCCTTGCCGAACTGCTTTTCGATCTGGCCCAGAGCAGCAGCCAATGCGCGCTTTTTGTTCTCGTCCATCGTGTTGCTCCTAGCAGAGGTCATGTCGTTGGGGGTGCTGTCTTTCGGGGTCTTCTTTGCCATGGGTTCACTTTAAGTCGGATGTATCGCACAGGCTGAGATTCTGCCCGGCGCTCAGAAAAGAATTATCGGACATCCGTACCAACCTCAGTGGAACCAGAGAATCGCCACAAAAGACCGCGGGGTAGTGCTGTTTGAACGATGCCGTCGCAAGGGGATCAGCGGTTGGGCCGCAGCAGGCCGCAGTACAGGCCTTCGATGGCGAAATCCTGGTCGGGCAGGACTTCGATCGGCTTGTAGTCGGGGTTGCGTGGCAGCAGGCGGATGCGGTCCTTGGCGATCTTCAGCAGCTTGACGGTGATCTCGTCATCGATGCGGGCCACCACGATCTGACCGGAATGGGCGTCGCGGGTGCGATGCACGCCGATCAGGTCACCGGAACTCTTCGCGCTCCACCCGCGGCACCACGCGGATGACCGCATAGTCATACGTG
>NZ_JBNNHG010000060.1:0-22349 GCF_050268705.1 Stenotrophomonas sp. NPDC077659
CGGGCGCTCGGCCACGTCCGGGTGCAGGTTGTTCATCAGCATGCGCAGCGGCGCTTCGGTCAGCCAGCTCTTGGCGTTCAGCGTAGTGCCGGTGGGCGCGATGATGGTACGGCTGGGGTCGTTGCGGGTCATGCGGCGCTCCGGTTCGTAGCGAATGCAAGGCAGGCGGTGAGCACCTGCGCCAGGGTCTGGCGCAGCGGTGCGGCGTGTTGGGGGCCCAGCGGGGTGGGCCAGCTGTGCTCGTCCACCTGGTTGGGCAGCGGCTCGTGCATGTAGCCACGGCACGCCAGTTCCATCTGCAGGGTGTGCACACCGCCGGGAACATCGCTGTAGTGGCGGGTGATCCAGCCGCCCTTGAAGCGGCCGTTGCGCACCTGGCTCATGCCGCTGAGCGCCAGCAGGTTTTCCACCACATCGCTCAGGGCGTTGTCGCAGGAGGTATCGGGCGCGCCGGATGGCCCGGCCGTGCCCAGGTTGAACTGCGGCAGTTCGCCATCGAACAGGTGAGGAATATGCGAGCGGATGGAATGCGCGTCATACACCACCACGGTGCCGTGGCGCGCGCGCAGGCGTGCGATCTGCGCGGCCAGCGCATCGTGGTACGGCGCGAAATACGTGTCGCGCCGCCGTGCAATTTCCGCTTCATCCGGCTCGCGCCCAGCGTGGTACAGCGGCTGGTTGTCGAAGGTGGTCAACGGGCACAGGCCGGTGGTGTTCTGGCCCGGGTACAGGGAGACGCCGCTGGGGTCGCGGTTGAGATCGATCACCGAACGCGAGATGGCCGAGCGCACGGTGGTCGCGCCCATGCCGCGTACGAAGTCGTACAGCTCGTGCACCCACCAGTCGGCATCGCGGCGGGCAAGCCACGGCGAGTGATAGTCGCCCATCAGCTCGTGCGGCAGTTCGCTGCCGGTGTGCGGGAAGCTGACGATGAGTGGGGCGTCACCCTCGTGCACCGTCAGCCAATCGGGGCAGGCATTCATGCCTGCGGCTCCACGGTCGGCAGCAGCTCACCCAGGCCCTGTGCCAGCGCACCGCTGCGCACCAGGTGGGTGGCGGCCACCATATCCGGGTGGAAGTAGCGGTCTTCTTCCAATGTCGGCACCTGCGCGCGCAGGATGGCGCGCACGGTTTCCAGTGCGGCGCTGGAGCGCAGCGGCGCGTGGAAATCGCAGCCCTGTGCAGCGGCCAGCAGCTCGATGCCGATCACGTTGGCCGCGTTCTCGGCCATCTGCATCAAGCGGCGTGCGCCGTGGGCGGCCATCGAAACGTGGTCCTCCTGGTTGGCCGAGGTCGGGATCGAATCGACGCTGGCCGGGTAGGCCCGCTGCTTGTTTTCAGACACCAGCGCGGCGGCGGTCACCTGCGGAATCATGAAGCCGGAATTCAGGCCCGGGCGCGGGGTCAGGAAGGCTGGCAGGCCCGACAGTGCGGGGTCCACCAGCATCGCCAGGCGACGTTCGCTGATCGAACCGATCTCGCACACCGCCATCGCCAACATGTCGGCGGCGAAGGCCACCGGCTCTGCGTGGAAGTTGCCACCGGACAGCGCTTCGCCGGTGTCAGTGAACACCAGCGGATTGTCGGACACGCCGTTGGCTTCGATTTCCAGCGTGGTCGCGGCCTGGCGCAGGATGTCCAGCGCCGCGCCCATCACCTGCGGCTGGCAACGCAGGCAGTACGGATCCTGCACACGCACATCGTTGTCGCGGTGCGATTCACGGATGCCCGAGCCGTGCATCAGCGAGCGCAGGGTGGCGGCGGTGGCGATCTGCCCGCGCTGGCCACGGATGGCATGGATGCGTGGATCGAACGGGGTATCCGAACCCTTGGCCGCTTCCACCGACAGCGCGCCGGTGACCAGCGCGGCCTGGAACACGGTCTCGATCTCGAACAGGCCCGCCAGCGCATACGCGGTGGAGAACTGCGTGCCGTTCAGCAGCGCCAGGCCTTCCTTCGCGCCCAGTTCCACCGGCTGCAGGCCAGCGCGTGCCAGTGCGTCCACCGCCGGCAGGCGCTCGTCGCCGAGGAAGGCTTCGCCCACGCCCAGCATCACGCCGGCCAGGTGCGAAAGTGGTGCCAGATCGCCGGACGCACCCACCGAACCCTGCGCCGGCACCACCGGAAGCACGCCCTTCACCAGCATCGCTTCCAGCAGCAGCAGGGTGTCCTCGCGCACGCCCGAAGCGCCCTGCGCCAGGCTCACCAGCTTCAGCGCCATCATCAGACGGACCACCGAAGCCGGCATCGGCTCGCCCACCCCGGCAGCATGCGAAAGCACGATGTTCCGCTGCAGCGTCGCAAGGTCTTCGCGCTCGATGCGCACGCTGGCCAGCTTGCCGAAGCCGGTGTTGATGCCATACACAGGCGCACCCTTGGCGACGATGGCGGCTACCGCGGCGGCACTGGCGCGCACCACCGGCAGCGCGGCCGGGTCCAGCGCAAGCGGCGCGCCGCGGTAGACCTGCCGCCACTGGGCAAGGGTGACATGGCCGGGGCGAAGAACCAGGGGGTTGTTCATGTGTTGCTCCAGGAAGCAGGCAGGTCGGGCTGCCCACGCACCACGCGCGCGTGCAGCGGGTTGAATCCCATGCGATAGACCAGGTCGGCCGGTGCGTCGATGTCCCAGATCGCCAGATCGCAGTCCATGCCAACCGCCAGGCGGCCGATGCGTTCGCTGCGGCCCAGCGCGCGTGCCGCTTCACGGGTGAAGCCGGCGATGCATTCGTCCACGGTCAGGCGGAACAGGGTGGCGCCCATGTTCATCGCCAGCAGCGGGCTGGTCAGCGGCGAGGTGCCGGGGTTGCTGTCGGTGGCCAGGGCCAGTGGCACGCCGGCCGCGCGCAGCGCATTGATGGGGGGCAGGGTGGTATCGCGGGTGAAATAGAAGGCGCCTGGCAGCAGCACGGCCACGGTGCCGGCGGCGGCCATGGCGGCGATGCCCTGGTCATCGAGATGTTCGATATGGTCGGCCGACAGCGCGCCGAAACCCGCGGCAAGTTCGGCGCCGTGCTGGTTGCTCAGTTGTTCGGCGTGGATCTTCACCGCCAGCCCGTTGGCACGCGCTGCTTCGAACACCTGCCGCGCCTGCGCCGGGGAAAATGCAATGTTCTCGCAGAATACGTCCACCGCTTCGGCCAGGCCTTCCGCAGCGATGGCCGGAATCATCACGCCGCACACCTCGTCGGTGTACTCCTGCGCCTCGCGCCCTGGCGGCACCGCGTGCGCGCCGAGGAAGGTCGGCACCACGTTCACCCGGCATTCTTCGCCCAGTGCGCGGGCCACCTGCAGCTGCTTGCGCTCGTCGTCCAGGGTCAGGCCATAGCCGGATTTGATCTCCACCGTGGTCACGCCCTCGGCGCGCATGGCCAGCAGGCGCGGGCGGCTTTCGCGGGCCAGCTGCTGCGGTGATGCGGCGCGGGTGGCGCGCACCGTGGATACGATGCCGCCGCCGGCACGGGCGATCTCGGCATAGCTGACGCCCTGCAGGCGCTGCTCGAATTCGTTGGCCCGGTTGCCGGCATGGACCAGATGGGTGTGGCAGTCGATCAGGCCCGGCGATATCCAGCGGCCTTCGCCGTCGATGCGGGTGGTCGGCTGCAGATGGCCATCGCTGCCGGCCTTGCCGACATGGACGATGCGGCCCCCGGCGCAGGCCAGTACCCCATCGCGGATGACAGCCAGCCCCTCGCCATCGAGGGTCATCAGGTTTACGTTGGACCAGAGGGTATCGACGTGCATGGCATCCACAACGCGGCTGTGCTTATATGTCTATACAATATAGGCGTCCATTTCGGGTTGTCCAGCCATGTCCGATTCGTGTTCCCCGCAGAGGTTCCATGCCGCCCATGCCCTGCTGGGCAAGGGCTGGGCGCGCGATGTGCGCCTGCAGGTAGAGGGCGGACGCATCACTGGCATCGCTGCCGGGCAGGGCGTGCAGGACGGTGACACCCGCCTCGGTATCCTGCTGCCGGGGCTTCCCAACCTGCACAGCCACGCCTTCCAGCGTGGCATGGCCGGCCTCACCGAGATCGGCGGTGGCGACGGTGACAGTTTCTGGAGCTGGCGCGAGCTGATGTACCGCTTCCTGGGCCGCCTGCGCCCAAATGCAGTGCAGGCCATCGCCGCCCAGGCCTACATGGAAATGCTGGAAAGTGGCTTCACCCGCGTCGGCGAATTCCATTACCTGCACCACGATGCCGACGGCCGCGCCTATGCCAACCGCGCCGAGATGAGTGCGCGCATCGCGGCGGCGGCCGATCAGACCGGCATCGGCCTGACCCTGCTGCCGGTGTTCTATGCGCATGCCGATTTCGGCGGCGTAGCACCCAGTCCCGCTCAGCGCCGCCTGATCCACGACGTGGATGGCTTCGCGCAGTTGCTGGACGCGGCCAAGCCGGCATTGGCCGCGCTGCCCGACGCAGTGCTCGGCATCGCCCCGCACAGCCTGCGCGCGGTCACCGGCGAGGAACTGGATGCGTTGCTGCCGCTCACCGACGGCCCGGTGCACATCCACATCGCCGAGCAGGTGCGCGAAGTGGAGGCCTGCCTGGCGTGGAGTGGCCAGCGACCGGTGCAGTGGCTGCACGACCACGCACCCGTGGATGACCGCTGGTGCCTGGTGCACGCCACCCACATCACCGACGACGAGCGCGCCGCCATCGTGGCCAGCCGCGCCGTGGCTGGCCTGTGCCCCATCACCGAAGCCAACCTCGGCGACGGCCTGTTCCCGATGCAGGCGTTCGCGCGCGAGGGCGGACGCTTCGGCGTCGGCTCCGATTCCAACGTGCTGATCGATGCCGCCGAAGAACTGCGCCTGCTCGAATACGGCCAGCGCCTGACCCTGCGTGGGCGGAATGTGCTGGCCCCGGATGCTACCCGCAGCACCGGCCGCTTCCTGTTCGAAGGCGCGCTGCACGGTGGCGCGCAGGCGCTGGGCGTGACCGCCGGCCTGCGGGTCGGTGCCAGTGCCGATCTGGTCGAACTGGACGCCGCGCACCCGGCACTGCAGGCGCGACAGGATGACGCATGGCTTGACAGCTGGGTGTTCGCCGCACGTAATGGCGCGCTGCGATCGGTCTGGCGCCATGGCCGCCAGTGCGTGGCTGACGGCCGCCACCTGCAGCGCGAGGCGATCACCACCGCCTTCGCCGCCGCCCTGAAGAGTGTGCTGGGCTGATCGCCTCCCCGCCACCGAGACCCCATTACGTGAAGGCCAGCAAGTCCGCCACGCTCAACCAGCGCATCCGCAGCGATCTGGAAAGCCGCATCCTCAGCGGAGAATGGGCGCCGGGTTTCCGCGTTCCGTACGAGCACGAGCTGATGGCGCAGTACGGCTGCTCGCGGATGACGGTGAACAAGGTCCTGACCGCGCTGGCCGAGAGCGGCATGATCGAGCGCCGCCGCCGCGCCGGTTCCTTCGTGGCCCGGCAACCCCCGCACCTGGAACAGGTGGCGCTGGAAATTCCCGATATCGCCATGGAAGTCGGCTCGCGCGGCCACCAGTACGCCTACCGGCTGCTGCAGCGCGACCTGCGCCTGGCCGAGCCCGGTAATGCCGGGGAAGTGGAGTTGGCCGGTAGCGAGCCGCTGCTGGCGATGCGCTGCCTGCACCTGGCCGATGGCCGTCCGCTGGCGCTGGAGCACCGCCTGATCAGTCCGGTGGGCGTGCCCGAGGTCCTGGAGATCGACTTCAGTACCACCGCGCCGGGCAGCTGGTTGCTGCAGAACGTGTCCTGGACCCGTGCCCAGCACCGCATCAGTGCCTGGGGCGCAGACGCAGCCACGGCCAAGCTGCTGGAGGTGAAACCTGGCACCGCCTGCCTGGTGATCGAGCGCCTGACCTGGCGCGGCGACCAGGCCATCACCCGCGTGCGGCAGATGTTCCTGGGCGATGCTTGGGACCTGGTGGCGCGCTTCGCGCCGGGGGCGCGGTGAAGGCACGGCAGGGCAATCGTCTGTCGTCTTGAACTCTGTTCGTGCGTGTGTGCGATGTGTATGGTCCGCGCATGAAAAGCGTGGACCTCATCCGGGAACTACGGGCGGCGGGCTGGACCTGCCGCCGGATTCGTGGCTCCCATCATGTGTTTGTACATCCTTACCACAGAGCCTCATTGCCGAAGCTGGCACTGAGACGCAGTGGATTCTTGCTTACATCAACGTCGATCCGTCCTTGCTGGACGATACCGTCGAGCGGGTCAACATCAGTCTGCCTCGGCGGATCCTTGCGAGGTTGGACGCGCAGGCCAAGGCGGCCGGCGAATCGCGTTCGAGCTACATCGCCCATCTCGCCGCGCTGCGCTGACGCTGGAAGGATTCACGCATCCACGCATGGCGTGGATCTGCTTTGGGTTTTTCGCCGCGCCGCGCATCCACGCATGGCGTGGATCTACTCGGGGTTTTCGCCGTGTGGCCTTTCCACGCCTGGCGTGGACCCGTCAAACTCGCAATGGTGCCCAGTAGATCCACGCCCTGCGTGGATGTTTCTCCATCAATACGTAGCGCACTGCCGCCAGCGCACCGGCTCGTCCACGCCCGGGCGGGCGTTGAGCTGTACGCGCACATTGCGCAGGGCCGGGTAGCGCAGCACTTCCTGGCAGACCCGCGGCCAGACCTCGTCCAGTTCGCCGGTGCGGTTGATGGCCAGGGTCTGCCGGGTCTGCCACACGCCGCTGGCGATGCCGGGCTGGCGGGCCAGCGCGCGCGCCAGTTCGGCCTGGTAGCGGTCCAGTGTGGCCGTATCCGGATTGGGGTCGTCGCGGCTGTTGTCCGCTGTCGGCACGGCGGTGGCTGCCGGAGCCGCATCGGGGGCGGTCGCAACCGGTGAGGGCGGCGTCGGTGCGGCAGTGGATGCTACCGGGGCCGCGGCAGTCGACACAGGCGCAGCATTGGCGATGGCCGATGGACCCGTTTCCACGTGCAGGCCCTGCAGTCCCAGCCCGACCAGAAGGCCCAGGGTCATCGCACCCAGCGCGGAAATGGCGATGCGGCGCAAGGCCTCATGGCGGGCGGTCGCACGCACGCGCGTTTCAATCTCGCCCGGCAGGTAGGGCTGCAGCAGCGGCCACAGGCGGGGGCCATCCAGCACCTCCACGGCCTGCTTATCCGCGGCGGCCAGACCATCGCGCTCGACCCGGCCCTCGGTGATCAGCAGGCCGCCCTTGGCGCCGCTCAGCCGCGCGGTGGCGCCCAGTTCGTTCACTGCCGCAGTACCGATGCGGTAGGCCAGCCCATGTTTGCAGGACACCAGCCAGGTATTGGGGCCGTCACTGAGCAGGAAATCACTGCTCGGCTCGCGGACCTCTTCGGTGGGATCGGCCACTTCGCGAAGGCCGCGCTGCTCGCGCAGCATCCGCTTGATCAGCGTGGAGAATTCACGCCAGTGCATGCCCGCCAGGGCCTGCAGCCCCAGTCGCATTTCCGTTCGCCGCCGCTTGATCCACCACAGATAGACGATTGCCAGGGTGCAGGTAAGCAGGGCCGACAGCAGGGCCAGGATCCAAGGGAGCATGCAGGAATAAAACGGAAGGGGCGAAAACAGAGGCCAACAGTGTAAAGGCCACGCAGTCTGATTGCGTCAGGACCTTTCCCCCCTGAAGCGTGATGCAGCACGCAGATCAGTGCGGCACGGGCATCAAAAAACCCGCCAATCCTGAAGCCGTGAGGGGAGGGAACAAACGGCAGACGAAGCGATTGGCGGGTTTCCCGCGATTGTCGGGCAATTTTTATTGCATTGCAACAATCATGCTCAGGGGGCCTGGTGGCTGCCCGGTGGCGGTGCGTCGGTGCCCGAGGCGGCGCGGTTTTCCAGCTTGGCCAGCCGCGCGTGCAGTGCATCCAAGCGCGCTTCGAGCGCGGCCAGTTCGTCGGCAGTGGGGACATGCAGGCGCTTGAGAACACCCTGCACCTGGTCGTCGAAAGCCTTTTCGACCTTGTTCCAGGTGCCGGACGCCTTTTCGCGGGCTTCGTCAAGCGAGGTCTCCACGTTGTCGCGCCAGCCCGGTCCCTGCTCGCCGCTGCGTTCGCGGCGGCGAGCCTCCCAGGCTTCGCCTTCCTTCACCAGGCCATCAAAGAACCGGCTGCCTTCAGCCTGTGCGCGTCCCAGCGCACCCAGGCCGGCCAACCAGACCTGCTGGGCCGAATCGCTGAACTTGCGCGAAAAGCGCTCTGCCTGTTCGCCAAACGAAGCGTCGTCGCGGCGGTCGTCATTCTCGTACTGGTTCATCGCGCTTCCCGGGGGAGTTGGACCTGCCCCCGAGGGTAGCGCGCGCGCACGTTGCTGTGCCGTGATGGCCGCCGTGCCGGTTCAGCCCAGCTTTTCCTTCAGCACGCGCTGGATCTCGCTTTCCACCATGCCCTTCATGGCCGACAGCAGGAAGCCGAGTTTTGCTGTCACCCGCACCGCACCCGGCTGCAGTTCGATGGCGCCGTCGACGCCGCTGCCGCTGAAGTTCAGCACATCGGCGGCCCAGGTGGATTTCAGGCCGAAGCGCTCGCCCAGCTTGGCGGCAACCTGTTCGATCGCCTCGCGGGCCTGTGCATCGGGCAGGGCGTGGGCGTGGCGGACATCGATGGTGGACATGCAGGCTCCTGGCGCGAGGCGGGGCTGTTGAAGAGGGCGGTCATTGTGCGCATCGGCGGGCGCCACGCCAAGCGTCCGCCGCCGGTTCTTCTGCGTTGGCGAGCAACCTGCTAGTCTGCGCCGCGTGCAGAACCTGCTTGTTCACTTCAGTCAACAACAACAGCCCGACCAGCCGCTGCGGCCCGGGGTGCAGCGCATCGTGCGCCAGGCGAACGGCAGCGTGCGGCTGGGGGATCCCGGCAACGGTGCGCTGCTGCTGGCCCAGTTCTGCATGGATGACCGCGGCCTCTGGCTGCAGGTTGGCAATGGCATCCGCAGCATCCACGTGAACGGTCGGCCGGTGCGGCGCATGGCCCTGCTGCGTGCAGGCGATGCGGTGTATGTCGATGGCGTTGAGATGGTGCTGCAGGGTGAGGTCGAGAACCTGCTGCAGGCACCGGCGCCGTTGCCGGCCGCTGATGGCCCTGCCGACGAGCAGCGACTGCTGCGCGGTGTTGGCGGCCTGCACCATGGCCGCAGCTACACGTTGTCGCGCCCGCGCGTGATCGGCCACGGCGGCGACGCCGATATCGAGATCAACGATCCTGCCTTTGCCGAGCAGCACGCGCGGGTGGAAGTGCATGGGGATCGGGTGCTGCTGCGCGACCTGGGCAGTGCCGATGGCACCCGGGTCAACGGCGTGGCGGTGCGCCACTGCTGGCTGCAGCCCGGTGACCAGGTGGTATTCGATGGCCAGCACCGCTTCGTGCTGGAAGTGCCGCACGACCCGCGGCGGCGCCCGCTGCCGAGCGAAGACGAAGCCAGCCAGGACGCCGAGCAGGTGGCCGATGCCCCCGTGGCCCCGCGCCGGGTACGGCGTTGGCCGTGGCTGCTGGCCAGCGCGTTGCTGCTGGCGGGCATCCTCAGCCTGCTGCTTTGGTTCGGCGCGCGCTGACGGTCGCCCAATGACGGCCGCGCAATCACGGTAGTGCCGGCCGCTGGCCGGCAGGCTGTTGCTCTGGTAGATGCCAAACGAGGCTGCCGGCCAGCGGCCGGCACTACCCGGCCGGGTCGTAAATGGATTCCGATGAAACCAAATTTCCCTTGCCGCACAAGGCCGCAAGGCTGGTGCACTGCGGCATACTAAGCGCCTTGCCCCACAGGTGTGACATGACGCGCGCGTTCAACTTCAGTGCCGGCCCTGCAACCTTGCCGGAATCGGTCCTGCGCCAGGCGCAGGCGGAAATGCTGGACTGGCACGGTGCCGGCGCCTCGATCGTGGAAATGAGCCATCGCGGCCCGGAATTCATGTCCGTGGCCGCCGAGGCCGAGGCCGACCTGCGCCGCCTGCTCGATATCCCCGATGACTACGCTGTGCTGTTCCTGCCCGGCGGCGCCACCACCCAGCAGGCGCTCATCCCGCTCAACTTCGCCCAGGCCGGCCAGCGTGCCGACTACGTGGTCAGTGGCCACTGGGGCAAGACCGCGGTCAGGCAGGCCGGGGTCTACGTGGACGTCAACATCGCCGCCAGCAGCGAAGCCGATGGCTACCGCACGCTGCCGCCGCGTGCGGACTGGCAGCTTTCGCCCGATGCGGCCTACGTGCACATCACCGCCAACGAGACCATCCACGGCGTCGAATTCCGTGATGTTCCCGATACGGGCAATGTCCCGCTGGTGGCCGATTTCAGCTCGTCCATCGCCAGCGAGCCGCTGGATGTTCGCCGCTATGGCGTCATCTATGCCGGTGCACAGAAGAACCTCGGCCCGGTCGGCATCGCAGTGGTGATCATCCGCCGCGATCTGCTTGAGCGCAGTGGCCAGGCCCGCGCGGACATCTTTGATTACCGCTCGCACGTCGCCCGCGATTCGATGCTCAACACACCGCCTACCTGGAACTGGTATCTGGCCGGCCTGGTGTTCAAGTGGATGCTGGCCGAAGGTGGCGTGGTCGAGTTCGCCAAGCGCAACGCCGCCAAGGCCGCGCTGGTGTATGGTGCCATCGATGCTTCCGGCGGCTTCTATCGCAACGAAGTCGCGCACGCGGCGCGCTCGCGGATGAACATTCCGTTCTTCCTGCCCGACGCCGATCTCGACGCGCGCTTCGTGGCCGAGGCCAAGGCCGCCGGCCTGCTGGCGCTGAAGGGCCACAAGGTGGTCGGGGGCATCCGTGCCTCGCTGTACAACGCCATGCCGCTGGCCGGGGCCGAGGCGCTGGTCGCCTTCATGGCCGATTTCCAGCAGCGCAACGGTTGAGCAATGAACGGCGCGCACCGTCGGGTGCGTGTCCCGCAACAAGGAATTCCGATGGCAAGCAAACCCAGCAAGAAGGCCGCCATGAAGGCCGAACCGGCCAAGACCGCTGCCGCGTCCGAGGGCAAGGCCTCCAAGGCCACCCCGGTGCCGACCCAGACGCCGCTGGCACTGGCCGATGTGCGCTCGAAGATCGACCAGATCGACCGCGACATCCAGGGCTTGATCGCCGAGCGCGCACAGTTCGCCCACCAGGTGGGCAAGGCCAAGGGCAAGCTCGCCGCCGCCGTCGATTACTACCGCCCCGAACGCGAAGCGCAGGTGCTGCGCATGGTGGTGGACCGCAACGAAGGCCCGCTCAGCGATGAGCTGCTGGTGCATGTGTTCCGCGAAATCATGTCGGCCTGCCTGGCCCAGCAGGAGCCGCTGAAGATCGGTTACCTCGGTCCGGAAGGCACCTTCAGCCAGCAGGCGGTGCTCAAGCACTTCGGCCGCTCGGCGCTGGGCCTGCCGATGGCCAGCATCGAAGAAGTGTTCCAGGAAGTGGAAGCGGGCAACGCCGATTTCGGCGTGGTGCCGGTGGAAAACTCGGGGCAGGGCACGATCCAGATCACGCTGGACATGTTCCTCACTTCCAACCTGAAGATCTGTGGCGAAGTGGAACTGCGCGTGCAGCAGTACCTGATGTCGCGCAGCGGCCGCCTGGAGGATATCGAGCGCGTCTACGGCCACCCGCAGTCCTTCATGCAGACCTCGGCGTGGATGCGCGCCAACCTGCCCAAGGCCGAAAAGATTCCGGTGGCCAGCAACGCCGAAGGCGCGCGCCGGGCACGCAATGCCGACGACGCGGCGGCCATCGGTGGCGAGAGTGCCGGCCACGTTTACGGCCTGAAGAAGGTCGTCACCAAGCCCATCCAGAACGATGCGGACAACACCACCCGTTTCCTGGTGGTGGGTCGCAACATCTTCCCCACCTCCGGCCACGACCGTACCTCGGTGCTGGTGTTCATCCATGACAAGCCCGGCGCGCTGTTCGATGTGCTCAGCCCGTTCGCCCGCCACGGCATCAGCATGAACCGCATCGAGTCGCGCCCGTCGCACCACGGCAAGTGGGAATACGGCTTCTTCATCGATCTGGCCGGCCACATCGACGACGCGCCGATGCAGGCCGCGCTGGCTGAACTGGAAGCGCACTCGGCGCAGATCAAGGTGCTTGGGTCCTATCCGGTGGCCGTGCCCTGATTGCCGTTGCGGCCGAGTGCCGCGCCCTTTGATGCACCGCCGGCGCGCCGGCGTTTACGGAACAATCGAACGATGAGCAACGTGCAACACTGGATTGCCCGCAAGGGCCAACCGCTGCAGGGCAGCCTGACCATTCCTGGCGACAAGTCGGTCTCGCACCGCTCGGTGATGTTTGCCGCGCTGGCCGATGGCACCTCGCATATCGAAGGCTTCCTGGAAGGCGAAGACACCCGCGCCACCGCGCGGATCTTCAGCCAGCTCGGCGTGCGCATCGAAACCCCCAGTGCGTCGCAGCGCATCGTCCATGGCGTCGGCATCGACGGCCTGCAGGCGCCCAGCGCGCCGCTGGACTGCGGCAACGCCGGCACCGGCATGCGCCTGCTGGCCGGTCTGCTGGCGGGCCAGGCATTCGACTGCACCCTGGTGGGCGATGAATCGCTGTCGGGCCGACCGATGCGCCGCGTCACCGGCCCGCTCGCGCAGATGGGCGCGAAGATCGACACCGAAAGCGATGGCACGCCGCCGCTGCACGTGCATGGTGGCCAGCCGCTGCGCGGTATCGCGTTTGCTTCCCCGGTCGCCAGCGCACAGGTGAAGTCGGCCGTGCTGCTGGCGGGTCTGTACGCACAGGGCGAAACCAGTGTGGTCGAGCCGCACCCGACCCGCGATTACACCGAGCGCATGCTCTCGGCCTTCGGTGTGGATATCGAGTTTTCGCCGGGCAAGGCCCGCCTGCGTGGTGGCCAGCGCCTGCGCGCCACCGACATTGTCGTGCCGGCCGATTTTTCTTCGGCGGCGTTCTTCCTTGTTGCGGCCAGCATCATCCCCGGCTCCGAACTGCGTTTGAAGCAGGTGGGCCTCAACCCGCGCCGTACCGGCCTGCTGCATGCGCTGCGCCTGATGGGTGCGGACATCACCGAAGAAAACCCGGCCGAGCAGGGTGGCGAACCGGTGGCCGATCTGGTGGTGCGCTACGCCCCGCTGAAGGGCGCACGCATTCCGGAAGCGCTGGTGCCGGACATGATCGACGAATTCCCGGCCCTGTTCGTGGCCGCCGCCGCAGCAGAAGGCCAGACCGTGGTGACCGGCGCCGCCGAACTGCGGGTGAAGGAATCGGACCGCCTCGCGGCAATGGCCACCGGCCTGCGCACGCTGGGCATGCAGGTGGATGAAACCCAGGACGGTGCCACGTTGCACGGTGGCATTACCTTGGGCAGTGGCACCATCGAAAGCCACGGCGACCACCGCATTGC
Organism: Stenotrophomonas sp. NPDC077659; assembly: GCF_050268705.1. Classification (NCBI taxonomy): domain Bacteria; kingdom Pseudomonadati; phylum Pseudomonadota; class Gammaproteobacteria; order Lysobacterales; family Lysobacteraceae; genus Stenotrophomonas; species Stenotrophomonas sp. NPDC077659. The sequence continues at coordinate 13,309 of NZ_JBNNHG010000060.1, forward strand.
GATGGCATTTGCCATTGCCGGCCAGATCAGCGGCGGCGACGTGCGCATCAACGATATCGCCAACGTCGCCACGTCCTTCCCGGATTTCGACGGCCTCGCCCGCAGCGCCGGTTTCACTCTGGCGGCATGATCGGCAGTGCCGGCCGCTGGCCGGCCCTCACAGACTTGCCGGCCAGCGGCCGGCACTACCGGGTTGCATCTCACAAAAAAAGGACGGAGGCCGAAGCCTCCGTCTCCCGATCGATCACGAACCCCTCGCTCGCGATCAACGCTGCTCGGTACGGAAATCCACCGGAACGCGCACCACACTTGCCACGGCACGGCCGTTCTGCATTGCCGGCTGGAACTTCCATTCCTGCACGGTGCTCAGCACCGAGCGATCCAGGTCACGGCTGCGCTCGCCACTACGCGAAACGATGCTCGCGTCGGTCACATTGCCGTGGGTATCCACGTTCAGGCTGGCAATCACGCTGCCCTGCACGCCGTTGCGCAGCGCCGCAGCGGGGTAGCGCGGCTTTTCATTGCTGGCAAGCGGGCTCGCCTCGCGGCTGCGTACGGCCGGGGCCACCTTGCGCTGGCTGCTGGCCGGTGCCGCATTCCGCGCGGCCGGGGCAGGCGTGGCCGCTACCGGGGCCTCGCTGGCGGGCAGCATGCGCTCGCCTACCGGGGCCGGGGCTACATCATTCGGGTTGGAGAACCGCAGCCACATCAGCGCGGCGGCAAACATCGCCACGATCAGCGCCAGCCACAGCCAAGGGGAGGTGCGCTGGGGGCGCTCGCTTACGTCCTGCTGCAGGTGCGGGGAATGAAGGTGGTCATGGGTTGTAGCACTCATCGCAGACTCCTCGTGTCGGTAACGACGCCCAGAGTCTTGCCCGAGCCGCTGTAGCGGTGTGTCAGCGTTGCGTAAACGCGACCGGCAGGGTTCAGGTTGCCTGCCTGGATGCGTTCAGTTACTGCGGCTTGAAATCAAAGGGCACTTCAAGCGTGCCCGGCACCGGCTGGCCGTTGCTCAGTGCGGGGGTGAAGCGCCACCGGCGCACCGCTTCGGTGGCGGCGCGGTCCAGCTCGCGTGAGCCGCTACGCTGGATCACCGTGATGTTGTTGGCGTATCCGGTGGCGTCCACATCCACCCGCACCACCACGCTGCCGGACTCGCCGCGACGCAGGGCGGCAGCCGGGTAGGACGGCGGCGGGGACTGGCCGGCGATGGGCATCGGCTGGCTGTTGCCACTGGCCGGGGTGGCGCTGCCTGGTGCAGCTGGGGCCGCTTCGGTGCTGGCCGGCGGCGGCGGGGCGGTCTCCAACAGCTTCGGCGCTTCTTCCTGCACCGGCGCCGGCTTGGCATCGGGCATGTCGCTGGAACCGGCGGCCGCAGGCAGGGGCTCGGGCAGCGGCTCGACCTGCGCGGTTTCCTGTGGGGTCTGCGTGGCCGGGTCATCGGCACGGAAAAATTCCTTGTCGCGGCCGGTCAACCAGACCACCACGAACAGCAGCACGCCCACGCCGAAGGCGATGCCGGCGATCTTCAGGGCGTTGCGCGGGATATGCACGGTGAACGACTTGGCAGGCGATGAGCGGGGTGCAGACATGGACCGGACCAGCTGGGAATGTCCCGATTCTGCCACGGCGGGAATGAACCGGGCGGCAGAAATCCGTATAACAGGTGATAATCCTGTTCCTGATACCCACCACGACACCTGCCATGCTTGATCCAGCCCTGCTCCGCAACCAGCCCGCCGACCTCGCCGAACGCCTGCGCATCAGCCGCGGCTTCGAGTTCGACGTGTCTGCCCTGGAGTCCCTTGAGGCTGATCGCAAGCGCATCCAGGTCCGGACCCAGGAGCTGCAGAGCCTGCGCAACAGCCGTTCCAAGGCCATCGGCCAGGCCAAGGCCAAGGGCGAGGACGTGTCGGCCATCATGGCCGAAGTGGCCGCGTTCGCCGACGAACTGAAGGCCTCGGAAGTGGCCCTGGACGAGCTGCGCGAGAAGATCGACGCCATCGCCATGGGCCTGCCGAACCTGCCTGCCGATGACGTACCGGCAGGCGCCGACGAGAACGACAACGTCGAGCAGGCGCGCTGGGGCACCCCGCGCAGCTTCGATTTCCCGGTGCTGGACCACGTTGAACTGGGCGCGCGCAACGCCGGCCTGGATGCTGAAGCCGCGGCCAAGCTGTCGGGTTCGCGCTTTACCGTGCTGCGGGGGCAGATCGCCCGCCTGCACCGCGCGCTGGCCCAGTTCATGCTGGACCTGCACAGCGGCGAGCACGAGTACCAGGAAACCAACGTTCCGGTCATCGTCAACGCCGACAGCCTGTACGGCACCGGTCAGTTGCCCAAGTTCGAAGAAGACATGTTCATCACCCATCTGGGTGAGCAGAAGCGCTATCTGATTTCCACCTCGGAAATCTCGCTGACCAACATCGTGCGCGACGAGATCGTGGACGCCGAGCGCCTGCCGCTGCGCATGACCGCCCATTCGCTGTGCTTCCGCTCCGAAGCCGGCAGCGGTGGCCGCGACGTTCGCGGCATGATCCGCCAGCACCAGTTCGAGAAGGTGGAGCTGGTGTCGGTCTGCCGCCCGGAAGACAGCGATGCCGAGCACCAGCGCATGACCCGCTGCGCTGAAGTGGTGCTGGAAAAGCTGGGCCTTCCGTACCGCAAGGTGCTGCTGTGCACCGGCGACATGGGCTTCTCGGCCATCAAGACCTACGACCTGGAAGTCTGGCTGCCCTCGCAGAACACCTACCGCGAGATCAGCTCGTGCTCCAACACCGGTGATTTCCAGGCCCGCCGCATGCAGGCCCGCTGGCGCAACCCGGCCACCGGCAAGCCGGAGCTGGTGCACACCCTGAACGGTTCGGGCGTGGCGGTCGGCCGCGCAATGATCGCGGTGATGGAGAACTACCAGAACGCCGATGGCACCATCACCGTGCCGGACGTGCTGCGCCCGTATATGGGGGGCGTTGAAACCATCGGTTGAACCCGGTAGATGCCATGCTTGCATGGCACCGCATCCACGCATGGCGTGGCTCTACTGAACTGCGCATCCACGCATGGCGTGAATCTGCCGCCGGGTGTCCGCGGGTCCCCAGTAGATCCACGCCATGCGTGGATGAAACTCGCGATCACCCCAAAGCCCGCACCTTCTCCAACGGCACCCACCCGGGCTCGCCCGTCTCCGGCATGCACCACGCCCAACCATTGAGCGTACGCACTCCGCGCAACACCTGCCCCGGATCCACATCCAGCTCCCGCGCGCAGTAATCCTCCGTGGCAAATGCGCCACCCTGCGCATCGCGCCCGATCACCGGCGCCGGCACGAACCCCGGTTCCTGCCCCTCGGCCTGGCACATAAACCAGTCCTCCCAGCCCTCGGGACCTTCATAACGCTCGCCCACCACCAGTGCCTGCCCACGGCGCAAGGTAATCGGGTGCGGAAATTCGCTGCGGTGCGCAGCCGTCACGATGTAGTCCATGCCCCCAGCCTAGCGGCACCGCACAACAAAAAACGGCCCCGCAGAGCGGGGCCGTCAGGGTGGGCCAGGAAGGGGAGGGACTCCCGGCCCGCAATCAGCGCCCCCGACGAGGAGGGGGGAGGGCGCCGATCGCTGGAACGCCGTACTTACGCAGCCACTTCCTCGACCGCGTGCGACGGCAGGGCCGACAGCGCGCCGGCAATGGCGTCTTCGCGATGCTTCGGCGAGTAGGCGATGCCCTCGGCACGCACGAACTCGACGGTGTCGATGCCCATGAAAGCGAAGACCTGGCGCAGGAAGGGCTCCTGGAAGTCGGCCGGCGAATCGGTGTAGATGCCGCCACGGGCGCTCACCACGATCACGCGCTTGCCGCCGGCCAGGCCCACCGGGCCGTTCTCGGTGTACTTGAAAGTGCGGCCGGCCACGGCAACGCGGTCGATCCAAGCCTTCAGCGTGGACGGGATGCTGAAGTTGTACATCGGCGCGCCGATGACCAGGATGTCCGCGGCCAGGAACTGCTGCATGACCTGTTCCGCATCGGTTGCCTCGGCGGCATCCACGCCGGCCAGCGAGCTGCTGCGCAGATGAGGTACCGGATTGGCGTCAAGATCGCGATAATCGACCTGCAGGCCGTCGATCTGCTCCTTGAACCTGGCGACCACCGCGGCGGTCAGTTGGCGGGAAACGGAGTTGTCGCCAAGCACGCTGGCGTCGAGATGCAGAAGCTTCATGGCAGTCACCTGTGTTCTGGGGGGAGGGGCGGTATTTGCCGCCGACGGACAGAACGATAGGTTGTTGCATGGGCGGGATAAAGGTGATTCAATGCCACGAATTGTTCTAGATATGGAACTCGGGTATGCATGACCTGAATGACCTTTATTACTTCGCCATGGTCGTGGATCACGGTGGTTTTGCGGCTGCCGAGCGCGCCTTGGGCATCCCTAAATCACGCCTGAGCCGCCGTATCAGCCAGCTTGAGACCGATCTGGGTGTGCGCCTGCTGCAGCGGTCCACGCGCCGCTTCGCTGTTACTGACGTCGGTACCAGCGTCCACCGCCATGCGCAGACCATGCTTGCCGAGGCCCAGGCCGCGCGCGAGGTGGTCGACCGTCTCAGCGCCGAGCCGCGCGGCGTGGTGCGTGCCAGCGTGCCGGTCTCGCTGGCGCAGATGCAGCTGCCCAAGCTGCTGCCCAGGTTCCTCGAGCGGTACCCCAAGGTGCGCCTGCAGCTGAACATCAGCAATCGCCGCGTGGACATCATCAATGAAGGCTACGACGTGGCCCTGCGCGTGCGTTCGCGCCTGGATGACGACGGCAGCCTGGTGATGCGCAGCTTCGGCCAGGTGCAGGAACTGCTGGTGGCCAGCCCGAAGTACCTGGATCGCGCCGGACGCCCGAAGGACCCGGAGGAGCTGACCCAGCACGTCACCCTCAGCATCAGCGAAGACGAAGCGCGCCAGCGCTGGGAACTGCATGGCCCCGAAGGCGAAGTGCGCCGGGTGGATCTGCAGCCGCGCGTGGCCGGCTTCGACTTCCCGCTGCTGCAGAGCATGGTCAAGGATGGTTTCGGCATCACCATGCTGCCGGAAACCGTCTGCGCCGAGGCTGTGCGCAATGGTGAACTGGAAGTGGTGCTGCCGGACTGGTCGCTGCCGCAGGGCGTGTGCCACGCCGTGTTCGCCTCGCGCCGTGGCCTGTTGCCAGCGGTGCGCGTGTTCATCGACTTCCTGGCCGAACACCTGCCGCCGCAGCTGGAGGCCTCGCGCCTGGATTGCGGTGGTGCGTGCGAGAAGGCCAAGGAGAAGATCAAGGCCAGTGCGCTGGGTGCGCTGGCGGTGGATGAGGGCTGAGGGTTGCCGGTGTAGCGCCGGGCCATGCCCGGCTTAACGCCGGTCTTGGGCAAATCGCCCAGCCGTGCGAGAATGCGTGCCCGGCCAGCAGGCTGGGCCGATACGGAGAGATGGCCGAGCGGTTTAAGGCACCGGTCTTGAAAACCGGCGAAGGGTTAAACCTTCCGTGGGTTCGAATCCCACTCTCTCCGCCAAGGTAACGTCTAAGCCACTGTTTGCAGTGGCTTTTTTGTTGTCTAAGCCGCTCTCGCCCCATGTTTTCACCCACATTCTGTGGATTCGTTACTTCGGCGATGAAGCGGTCTATGTCCTCTTTTAACCATACCGCACGCGACCCGATTTTGTACGAGTGCGGGAAGGTGCCTTCCTTCATGCGGCGATAGATCGAGGACTGGCCCAGGCTGGTGCGGATGGCCACCACCTCGATTGGCTGCAGGTCCGCGTGCAGTTCGGCGACGGTGATTTCGCGCGTGTTCTTCGGCGGCATATTGTCCTCCTTCAGTCAGTGGCCAGGGCAGCGCGCAGCTGCTTCCCGGCCTGTTGTGCGGCGTCGCGCAGCGCCAGGTTCTCCGCGCGCAGGCGGATCAACTCATCAGCCGCAGTTACAAGTTGCTCGCGCAGCACGTCCTTGGGAGGCTGCTTCATGCGGCGCGGTTCGCGGGGGAAGAGCTGGGCGGTCATGCAATCCCCCTGAGCAGCGGTGCTTCCTGATCCAGCCGCTGCATGGCTCGCCGCGCGATCGACTCGTCCTTCTCGATCAGGATTGCGGTGCGGCCCTCGATGGCGGCGGCCGCGCCAGTGCTTCCGCTGCCGGCAAATGGGTCCAGAACAACGCCGCCGGCGGGGCATGAGTACCGGATCAGCGGCAGCAGAAGCTCGAGCGGCTTCTGGGTGGGGTGGATGGCCCGGCCATGCTCGTTGCGGACCTGCATGACGCTGCGCATCAGGCGTGGGCCGCCGTCCTCGGAGACGTAGGTGGTCGACCCCGTAGCGCCATGCCAATGAGCTGGCTTTTCCTTCTTTCTCACAACTCGGGCGCGGGCGTCGTTGGTCACCTGTGGAGCGTGATAGACCTCGGCCCAAGGCCCCCGGTAGAAGAGGACGGCATGCTCATGCACGCGGCGGAACCGGTCGTTGTTGAACCCGGTGCCGTTCTGCTTCTCCCAAACCACGTCCTGCGAGTACCGGAAGCCGTGCTCGGCCATTTCCGCGAACAACGGAGCGAGGAAGCGCAGCGAGCCGAATACCCAGAAGGATCCTTCCCAGTAGCAATGTGACGTCCTGTAATCCGACGCTGGCACTCATCACAGCGTCTCCTTCTTAGGAGCGGCCTTAGGCGCTGAGGGCGAAAGTGAGACAGTACATGTCATTCCAGAGACAAGAAGCACATCGGATGGAGGCGGATCCAGCGCAATGCGCACAGGTATACGTTGCGCCAAGCGGATCCAGGTAAATACGGGGTTGACGTTGTGAAGCTGGCCGCCACTGTCTGAGTTGTCTCGATCCTCAATGCCCGTGGCAATGCTCTCCACTCGGCCGGTGAGACGCTCTCCGCCCGCCATCAATCGGATTTCCGCGGTGTCACCCACATGGATGTTGGTCAGCCGAGTTTCCTCAAAGTAGCCATACACCCAGTACGTGTCGCTGGCGATGATCGCAAGTCGCGACTGCCCCGCTTGGCCGTAATCGCCGGCGCGTAATGTCAGATTGGTCACGACGCCTGCCACCGGCGCCTTGACGTGCGCACGCTCCAGATCACGCTGCGCCACTTGCAGCGCGGCCATCGCAACCTCGTAGGCCGCATCCGCAGCACGAACGCTCGACTGCGCAGCTGCGTGAATGCTCCGGGCCTGATCCGCTTGCGCAGCTGCATCAGCCATCGCCTCGCGCGATATGACCACCTCACCCAACGCAGCCCTGCGCTGAGCTGAGCCTGCGCCTGACGCATTCCGCTTTCCGATGCCCGTTCCGACGATTGCGCACGGGCCAGCGATTGTTGCGCAGCGGCCTGCGCCACAGCGGCCTTCGCCTTGGCCAGCGCATCTTCAAAGCGGACAGGATCAATGACGTACAGCAGATCTCCCTTCGAAACGCGCTGATTGTCACTTACTCGGACGTCAACGACGGTGCCGGATACGTCCGCAGCGACCTGCACGATATCCGCCCGAACCCTTCCGTCCCGCGTCCAAGGGGCGTACATGTAGTCGTCCCATAGCCAGCGGGCCAGCAGCAGAGCGATCGCGAGCATGAGTAAGGTCAAGGTGAATCGAATCCAAGAATGGGCAGCCATGAAGTTGTAGTCCGGGGAAATAGCCCCTAACGGGCCAGGATCAGGCCAGCAGCGGAAAAAAGCGCCAAGAACAGCGATGCTCTGAACAAGGATGGATGCCAGACATGCTGGTAGAGCCCAACCTTGGATAGTGCGAGATCTAATAGGACGAACAGTGCTGAGCAGATCAGCATCACGATCAGCAGGCTAGGAAAAAGCATGCCAAGCGCTCCTATTTCACGAGGCATATCCCCTCCCTGGTTTCGCAACCGCACTGGCGTAGATAGGCAGTTCGCTGTCGGTGAGACTCAATTCAACTGCACGGAGCAACGCACGAATTCGGAATCGAGCAAGAATCATGGGCGCCTCGTCGAACTGATCCGCCGGCGGGAGAGCGTGCAGTGCTGAACGAGTAGTAGCCAGTGCCGCGCTATGCGTTGCCGGTCCCGGCTGGTCGAACAGCGCCGATATCGCATCCGTCCACTTTCGTCGCGCAAGCGCCCATTCCTGCGGCAAGTGGGATCCATGCCGCTTGCTTGCTTCCCTGATCTGTATGATCGCGCGACCTATTTCCATTGAGGACAAGGCCCATCCGAGCAGATGACTCCGTCCTGCATACCCTTTCTCCGGACGCGCCGCCGCCTGCAAGATGAAGTCGCGCATGCTGCTCTCAAAGTGCAGGAGCAGGTACGGACTGATCGGACTTCGGGTTGCGGTCTCTGCAACGAGCGCGCGTATCTGCTTGAGATAGCGCGCAGTCACCCAGTCGCCGGCATACGGAACGATGATCGAGAATGCCAAGCTGGAAACGCCGATACCAATCAGCATTGCGAAGCCAGTGTCGAGCAGCCCCATGGGATCGTACTGATGGGGGTTGTTGATGTTGCTGATGAAGCAGAAGTAGATGTTGAATCCCAAGCCGAACACCGCCAGTTGCGGAAACGTCCCGAGGAAGCTCCCCAGGAAGATGATTGGCGTGATGGCTAGCGCAAGTTGGGTGAATCCATCCAGTTGAGGTAGCACGAAGGAATCAAAGGAGAATGCCGTCACCCAGCCCACCAAACAGCCGAAGAATATCTGCTTGCTGACCTTAGCAGGGAATGGAAGTACCGCGAACAGGGCGCTGGTGATGGCAGTTGCGATGACGGCACTGGCGCCGCCCGACCACCCGGACGCAACCCAAAGTGAAGCCACCAGCGCGACGCCCAAAGCTGCCCGCACTGCGGACGCACTGGCCGCAATAGCATTGGCAGTACTGATGATGCGCAGCCCGCCCAGCTGGCGTGGAGGGGAGGGCTGAGTCGGATGATCTCGCACAGCCACGAAGCTGACCAGGTATGCCTGCAAATCAGTTACCGCAAAGTACATCCTGATTAGCACGATGCTTCAGCGCGGTCGCAGCTGTTGAGAAGGGCGAGGTACAGGATGGTGATCTCACTCT
>NZ_JBNNHG010000061.1:0-21555 GCF_050268705.1 Stenotrophomonas sp. NPDC077659
AATAAAACCAAACACCACAAACCCAATTAAGTTGCTTGACTGCTTTTATGTTGAGTTTTCCTATTCACATCCCCCCCCCTCCTCGACAAACCTCATGGATCCTCTCTGCCGGCCAGCGGCCGGCACTACCACTTCTCTGCCGGCCAGCGGCCGGCACTACCGATCAGAAGGCCGTGCTGTAGCGCAGCGCCACTTGGCGCAGGTCGCCGCGTGGGCCGAAGCGCTGGTCGTAGCCGAACGCAAGCCGCGTGTTGCGGCTCAACCACGATTCCACCGACACGCCGAACAGGCCACCGGAACGTGCCGGCTGCAGACCGGCCATCGGTGCCCACGCGTCAACGCCGACGAAGCTGGCGTCGGCCTCCATGCCCTGGCTGGACAGCAGTTGCTGCCACTCGGCATAGCCTCGCAGCGACCACCCGCGCCACTGGCGCTCGGCGCGCACACCGGCCAGCGCCTGGCTTCGGCTGCTGATCCCGCCCTGCGTGCGCAGGCCGAAGCCCAGCCCCCCCTGCTCGCTGAAGCGATCACGGTCCACGCGTGCATGGTCGACCCCGACGTAGGGGGTCAGCGCGGCCGTGGCCGTACCGAAGCGGTAGCCGCTCTCCACGCTGGCCATGCTGAAACGGCCGCCGTAGCGTGCGTTGACGCCATACTGCTCCGCGCCCAGCAACAACTGGCGGTCGATCTGCCGGCTGAACTGACCCGCGCCGACCTGGCCCAGTGCGTATGCGCCGCCACGGCTCCAGCCCACGTACAGCTGTGCCTGCGACTGGCGGTCACGACCGCGATCACCGCCCCAGCTGCTGTTGCTGTAGCTGCGCAGTTCGCCGAAGGCGAAGCCCAGCACGCCATTGCCCGCCGTTGCCACATCCTGTCCCATCATCCAGCCACGGGTGTCGGTGCCACTGGCCGAGAAGCTGCCCTGGCCCGCATCGCCCAGTGCGTTCTGCCAGGCCGCGCCCAGCCGCGGCGCGCCCTGCACCTGGGCGAAGCGCGCCGACAGGGCGCGTCGGCTCAGGTCGATGCTGTCGAACGTGGCCGCCGCTGCCAGCGCATGGGCCTTGCCGGACAGGCTGTCCAGGCTGGCCTGCAACGCCTGGTTGCCCTGCACGCGCTGCAGCGCGGCTGCGCCGTCGGCGAAGGAGGACGCGCGCACGCCGGCATCGAGCCACTCGAACGCCGATTCCACCCGCCGTGCCGACGCCAGCGCCGCGCCCGAGGCGCGTGCCGCAGTGGCGGCCTGGGTGACGTTGATGCGGTCGGTGACCAGCACGACGTCGTTGCTGCCATAGGTCAGCGACGCCTGCAGCAGGGTGCCCTGCGGCAGGCTGTTGCTGACCCCGTCGAACGTGCCGGTGACCCCCTGCCCTGCATGCAGCACGGTCTGGGTGCGACCATCGGCGGCCACGTAGCCGCTGACGACGCTGGCCACATGCACATCACCGCCCTGCAGGGTGGCGGTGCCGGTGACATCCAGCGGGCTGGAGCCCAGCGAGACGGTCAGCCGCGCGCCGGCGCGGTGCAGGTAGTTGCCCTCGATGGTGGCGCTGGTATTGGCATTGCGCACGATCAGGCTGGCGCCATTGTCGACATTGCCCTTGACCCGGCTGCTGCCGGTCAGGAACTGCAGCGCGGCGCTGTCAGCGCCGCTGGACTGCGGCAGCACCACTACGTTGGAGGTGATCGACGCGCCATCACGCAGCGCCAGCGTGCCCTGCTCGATGCGGGTATCGCCGGTGTAGGTATTGGTACCGGACAGCGCCAGCGAGCCAACGCCCTGCTTGACCAGACCGCCGCTGCCGCTGATGTCGTTGCTCCAGACCGAGTCCAGGCCCAGCTGTGAAACGTTGACCGTGGCGTTGCCCCAGTCGAACTTCGCCGGGCCGTTGATGGCCTTGGCGATGTTCAACAGGCCGTAGCCGAAGGTGCTGTCCACGCCAGGCGCTCCGAGATCGGTGGCGGTGCCGAGCAGCGTCTGGCGCACCAGATCGTTGCTGAAATACGGGTACTTCTGCCAGACCAGCGCCGCCGCACCGGAGACCAGCGGCGCAGCGAACGAGGTGCCGTAATTCCACAGCAGGGTGGAGCCGGTCGGATACTGCGGGTTGACGAAAATGGCGGCACCCGGAGCAGCCAGGCAGTAGTTGGCGGCCACGCCGCAGGCATTGGCATAGCTGGCCAGCTTGCCCGGGTCGGTCGAATCGACCGCGGTCACCGACAGCCAGCCGCGCTCGAGATCGGCCGCCGGGCGCGAGCCGCCCGCACCGGCCTGGCTGGGCAGTGCCGCCATGCTGGACGGATCGGTCTTGCTTTCATTGCCGGTGGCGAACACCACCAGACCGTTGTTGCCGATGATGAAGGGCCGGTACTCGGCGGCGATGGGCGCGGTGGCCGCGGGATTGGTCCAGTACAGCCCGCCCCACGAGTTGTTCATGATCTTCACGCCCTGGTTGATCAGGTCCTGGTGGATCCCGGCCAGACCCAGGGCGCCGTCGACTTCATTACCGTTGCCCGAACCGTCATCGGTCGGCCGCGTGTCGGAAATGATCCGTGCCGAGACGATCTGCGCGTTCGGGGCGATACCGCCCGGCCACGAACCGAAGGCCTTGCCCGCCGCCAGTTCAGCGACGGCCGTGCCGTGCCCGACCACGTCGTCGCTGTTGAGGTTGTTGGTGCGCGGATCGACGTAGCTGTAGTTGGCCAGCACGCGCCCGGTCAGGGTGGGATGGTTGCGCTGCACGCCCGAATCAACGATGCCGATGCGCACGCCGCTGCCATCGAGCCCCGCGCTGCGCGCCGCATCGGCCTGGGTAATGGCCAGGTGCGCGTTGATGGCCGGCTCGGCCGGCTGGGTCGGGGTCACCGGTGGCGTGGTCGGTGGCGTGGTCGGTGGCGGCGGCGTGGGGGGCGTGGTCGGTGGCGGGTCGACGCGCGTATTGCCGCCGCCGCCACCGCCGCAGGCCGTCAGTGCAACCACCAGTGCCGATCCGAGGATCGACCTTCCCATCGTCGAGCGTTCCATCGATTCCTTCCCATGAACGTTGGCCTGCCACCTTCCCTGCAGGCATGAAGGGCTGCCCGGCGGCAGCCGTCGCCGACCCTCTATACTTGGGCCGACCCCCACGCAGTCTGCCGGGAAACAGCGCTGCATCCAACAGCCGCCGTCTCCTTTCCGAACATTGCTCACGCATCAACGAGATTGCCATGTCCAACATCGTCATCGCTGCCGCCAAGCGCACCGCCATCGGCTCCTTCCTCGGCCAGTTCACCGGCGTGCCCACCCCGACCCTCGGCGCGGCCGCCATTGCCGCTGCCCTTGAGCAGTCCGGGGTACCGGCCAGCGACGTCTCCGAAGTCCTGATGGGCTGCGTGCTGCCAGCCAACCTCGGCCAGGCGCCGGCCCGCCAGGCCGCTATTGCCGCCGGCATCCCGCTGTCGGCCGGCGCCACCACCTTGAACAAGGTGTGCGGCTCGGGCATGAAGACCATCATGCTCGGCCATGACCTGATCAAGGCCGGTTCGGCCACGGTGGTGGTGGCCGGCGGCATGGAATCGATGTCCAACGCCCCGCACATGCTGCCCAATTCCCGCACCGGCAACCGCTTCGGCAACTTCCAGGCGGTGGACCACATGGCCCACGACGGTCTGATCAACGCCTACGACGGCAAGGCCATGGGTGAATTCGCCGAATGCGCGGTGGACAAGTACCAGTTCACCCGCGAGGAACAGGATGCCTACGCCATCGAATCTGTGCGTCGCGCCCAGGCCGCGCAGGCCAGCGGCGCCTTCGCTGACGAGATCGTCGCGGTGAAGGTTGCCACCCGCAAGGGTGAGGTCGAGTTCGCCAGCGACGAGCAGCCGGGCCGTTCGGACATCGCCAGGATCCCGACCCTGCGCCCCGCCTTCAAGAAGGACGGCAGTGTCACTGCCGCCAGCTCCTCCAGCATTTCCGACGGCGCCGCCGCCGTGGTTCTGCTGACCGAGGAAGACGCTGCTGCGCGCGGCATCACGCCGCTGGCCCGCATCGTCGGCCATGCCACCCATTCGCAGGAGCCGGAATGGTTCACCACCGCCCCGATCGGCGCAATCCACGCCCTGCTGGAAAAGACCGGCTGGAGCCTGGACCAGGTGGATCTGTTCGAGATCAACGAAGCCTTCGCCGTGGTGGCCATGGCGCCGATGCGTGAACTGGGCATTGCGCATGCGAAGATCAACGTGAATGGCGGCGCCTGCGCACTGGGCCATCCGATCGGTGCATCCGGTGCGCGCCTGGTGGTAACCCTGGTCAACGCCTTGCGCACGCACGGCGGCAAGCGCGGCATTGCCACGCTCTGCATCGGCGGCGGCGAAGCAACGGCCATCGCCATCGAATTGATCTGAAAGGGATTAACGCTGATTTCGCAAAAATGAATGCGGGACCGCTTGACAGCCAAACGTGGCTTGTCATCATGTTGTCGGCGCGCAGTTGCGCGTTGCCTAATTCAACGACGAGGATTCACACAATGAGCATCAACAAGCTGCTGGTCGCGATGTCCCTGGCTCTGGCCCTGGCCGCCTGCTCGAAGCAGGAAGCTGCCCAGGACGCCGCTGCTTCGGCCAACGAAGCCGCCACCGAAGCCCAGGCTGCTGCCGACCAGGCCGCCGCTGCTGGCGCCCAGACCGCCGACGCTGCCCAGCAGGCCGCTGACACCGCCGCCACCGCTGCCGACGCTGCGACCGACGCTGCTGCCCAGACCGGCGCTGCTGCTACCGACGCCGCTGCTGAGCAGGCCAAGGACGCTGCCAAGGCTGCCGAAGGCACCGCCGAGCAGGCCAAGGACGCTGCTGAAGAAGCCAAGAAGTAATCACTTCTTTCTTCAGGCTGTTCTGGAAAAGCCGCTGGTTCGCCAGCGGCTTTTTCTTTGCCCGCAGGATTTGCTGCCACCACCGCGCCTTCACGACGGCATGAATAGGCTGGCGTCCCCATCCATTGCAGTGCTGGAGACCGCCATGAAGACCCGTCCGATGACCACCACCCTGTTGGCCGCCTCCCTGCTGCTGGCCCTGGCCGCCTGCAAGGGCCCGGAAGCCGAACAGGCCAAGCAGGACGCCGCGCAGGCCGCCGACAGCGCCGGTGCCGCCGCCCGCGAAGCGGTGGACAAGGCCGCCGCCGCGACCCGCGAAGCAGCCGACAAGACCGCTGAAGCCTCCGAGCACGCCGCCGCCGACACCCAGCGTGCGCTGGACAACGCCGCCGACGCCACTGCCAATGCCGCCGACCAGGCCAAGGCTGCGGCCCACGACGCCGCCGCCCACGCCAGCGACGCCACCGCGACGGCTGCGCAGAAGGTCGCCGACAAGGCCCGCGACGTTGCCGCCGATGCCAAGGCCAACGCGGCCAAGGAAGAAGCCAAGCACTGAAGCGCCGCTGCGCTCGCCGGGCATCGCCCGGCGCTACAGGAAAAGCCGCGGCATTGCCGCGGCTTTTCTGCTTCTGCTTTTTCTGTTGATTCCGTGGTGGACGCGCCCGGAAACCGGCCGGGGCCGCGCGGGTGGGTTGCGCAGGGGCGTAAGCGCCATGGATGGCGCGCCCGAGCCTTATCTGATGGAAATCTGGCAGCGTAGGCATCGAGAGCCGGCGTGGGCCGCCGTGCGAGCCTGGATCTCGACGATCATCATGTAGCTACACGGACGTATTCACGGCGTCCCCTGCGCAACCCACCCGCGCGGCCCGCCACCGATCCAGACGCGGCGCGACCACCGCGAGGGGCTCCGCCGTTGGCCGCTTACTGCGGCAGCGCCCGCGCCAGCATCGCCCCCACATCCACCCCCGCCGGCAACGTCCCGAACACCAGCCCGTGCTCGCCCTGCAACCGGCTGCGGACGAACGCCTCCGCCATCGGGCTGCGCGCACGCAGCAGCAACGCCGCCTGCAGCAGCAGGACCGTGCGCTCGCAGAACAACCGCGCCTGTGACTCATCCGGTGCCGGTGCCGACGCCCAGCGCTGCAGGGCCGCCGCATACCCCGCATCACGGTCGGCCACCGCCTCCAGCTCGGCCCGCAGCGCCAGCAGCACCTCCGGCTCGCGCCCCAGCGCACGCAGCACGTCCAGGCACTGCACGTTGCCACTGCCTTCCCAGATGGAATTCAACGGCGCCTGCCGGTACAGCCGCGGCAGCATCGACTCTTCCACGTAGCCGGCGCCGCCCAGGCACTCCTGCGCCTCGTTGACGAAGGCCGCCGCGCGTTTGCACACCCAGTACTTGCCCAGCGCGGTGCCCAGCCGCGCCAGCGCAGCCTCTTCCGGGTCGCTGCCGGCACGGTCGACGGCGCGCGCGATGCGCATCGCCAGCACCGTCGCCGCCTCCGATTCCAGCGCCAGATCGGCCAGTACATTGGCCATCAGCGCGTGTTCCACCAGCGGCTTGCCGAAGGTGCGCCGGTGCCGCGCATGGTGCAGCGCCTGCGCCAGCGCCATGCGCATTTCCGCCGCCGCACCCAGCATGCAGTCAAGCCGGGTCATCATCACCATGCCGATGATGGTGGCCACGCCCCGCCCTTCCTCACCCACGCGCCACGCCTGCGCGCCGCAGAATTCCACCTCGCTGGAGGCATTGGCCCAGTCGCCCAGCTTGTCCTTCAGGCGCATCAGGTGGAACGCGTTGCGGTCACCATCGGCCAGCCGCCGTGGCATGAGCAGGCAGGTCAGCCCGCCCGGTGCCTGCGCCAGCACCAGGAAACCATCGGACATCGGTGCCGAAAAGAACCACTTGTGCCCGACCAGGCGGTAACGCTCGCCATCGATCGGCTCGGCACGCGTGCTGTTGGCGCGCACATCCGAACCGCCCTGCTTTTCGGTCATGCCCATGCCCAGGGTGATACCCGCCTTGTCGGCCACCGGCACGTCGCGCGCGTCGTACACCGGCGCGGCCGCCTTGCGTGCCCAGTCGGCCAAATGCGGCTGCGCCTGCAGCACCGCCACGGCGGCGTGGGTCATCGTCAACGGGCAGCTGGTACCGGCTTCGGCCTGGTGGTGCAGGTAGCTCAATGCCGCCCGCGCCACGTGCGCGCCCGGCTGCGGCTCATGCCACGACAGCCCGGCCACGCCGTGCCGCTTGGCCGTCTGCATCAGCTGGTGGTAGGCCGGGTGGAATTCCACTGTGTCGATGCGATGGCCCTGTGCATCATGCGTGCGCAGCCGTGGCCGATCGCGGTTGGCATCAAAGCCCAGCTGATACAGCTCGTTGCCGGCCAGCGCACCGTATACCGCCAGCCGCGGCGCGAAAGCCGCACCGCCCTCGCGCTGCACCGCCTCCACCAGGGCCGCGTCGTCGGTCCACAGCTGGCGGCCGGCAAAGGGCGGCGGCTGGTTGAGCACCACATGGGTTTCAAAGGGCGCGCTGCTGCTGAAGCTCGGTCCGTTCATCGGTTCCATCCTGCCGGCGGGAAAGCTGCGCGCCGATTGTGCAGCATGCGCCGGCAACCCCGCGTTCAGGCCGGTTCTCGCCCTCTGCACGGCCGTCGCGCCACAGTGCGGGCATGGCATTCAATGAAGATCTGGTGGTGCTTCGTCCCGAAGGGCTGTACTGCGCTGCGGGCGATTTCCACATCGACCCCTGGCGGCCGGTGCCGCGTGCGGTCATCACCCACGGCCATGGCGACCACGCACGGCCGGGCATGGGCGAATACCACTGCAGCCCCGGCAGCGCGCCCATCCTGCGCTGGCGGCTGGGTGAGGTGCCGCTGCAGGTACATGCCGAGGGCCAGCCGTTCACCCTGGGCCAGGTGCAGGTATCGCTGCATCCGGCCGGCCACGTGCTGGGTTCTTCGCAGGTCCGCATCGATGATGGCCGCCAGGTCTGGGTCGCGTCGGGCGACTACAAGCGCCAGCCCGACCCCACCTGTGCGCCATTCGAAGTGGTGCCCTGCGATACCTTCATCACCGAAGCGACCTTCGCCCTGCCGATCTACCGCTGGCCCGATACCGCAGCGGTGGCTGCCGAGATCGTGGCGTGGCGGAAGGAATGCGCGCAACGCGGTGAGGCGGCGGTGCTGCTGTGCTATTCGCTGGGCAAGGCGCAGCGCGTGCTCGGCGAGCTGCTGCCATTGGATGACACGCCGGCCTGGCTGCATGGTGCCGTGGCCAACGGCGTGGCGGTGTACCGCGAGGCGGGCATCCCGATGCTGGAAACCCTGACCGTGGCCGAACAGGGCCGCCAGCCGGATGCGGCGGGCAAGCTCATCATTGCCCCGCCCTCGGCGGCGGGCACGCCCTGGCTGCGCCGCTTCGGCCGCCATCAGCTCGGCTTCGCCTCGGGCTGGATGCAGCTGCGCGGCAACCGCCGCCGTCGCAACGTCGATCGCGGCTTCGTGGTGTCCGACCATGCCGATTGGCCCGCCCTGCTGCAGACCATCGAGCAGACCGGTGCCAGCCGGGTGATCGCCACCCACGGCAACACCGATGCACTGATTCCGTTCCTGCGCGAACGCGGCGTGGCCGCCGAAGCTTTCCGCACCGATTTCGGGAGCGAGGAATGAAGGCGTTCGCCGCGCTTTACCGGCGGCTGGACCGCAGCACCGCCACGCTGGACAAGCGTGCGGCGCTGGTTGACTACTTCGCCCAGGCAGGCGCGCACGATGCAGCGTGGGCCCTGTACCTGCTCAGTGGCGGCAAAGTCGGTGGTGCACGCCGCAAGATCGCCGCCAGCGGCGAACTGCGGGCCTGGGTGAGCGAGGAATCCGGCCTGCCCGCGTGGCTGGTCGAAGACAGCTACGCGCAGGTGGGCGACCTGGCCGAAACGCTGACCCTGCTGCTGGATGATCCGGCGCAGCCCGCGCCCGACCGTCCGCTGGCCGAATGGATCGAGCAGCACCTGCTGGCGGTGGCCAACCAGCCCGAGGATGTGCGTCGCGCTGCCGTGGTCAGCGGCTGGCGGCAGCTGCCGGCCGACCAGCGCCTGGTGTTCAACAAACTGCTGACCGGCGCGCTGCGCGTGGGTGTTTCGCGGCGGCTGGTGCAGCAGGCGCTGGCCGAATGGTCGGGGCTGGACATCGCCCGCATCGCCCAGCGCATGCTCGGTGAGTGGGTCCCTTCGCCCGGCCTGCTGGCGCAGCTGCTGTCGCCGGAGGAACTGCCGCTGGACCGCCAGCAGCCCTATCCGTTCTTCCTGGCGTCACCGCTGGAAGGCGAACCGGGCGAACGCCTGGACGCGATCGAGGACTGGCTGCTGGAATGGAAGTGGGATGGCATTCGCCTGCAGCTGCTGCGCCGCCAGGGCGAAGTGGCGCTATGGTCGCGCGGCGAGGAACGGCTGGATGGGCGCTTCCCCGAGATCGAACAGGCGGCCGCCGCGCTGCCCGACGGCTGCGTGATCGATGGCGAACTGCTGGCCTGGGATGAAGCCGGCGATGCACCGCGTGCATTCACCGCACTGCAGACACGCATCCAGCGCCGCAAGCCCGGTGCAGCGACGCTGCGCAACACACCCGTGCGCGTGCTGGCCTACGATCTGCTGGAACGCGACGGCCAGGATCTGCGCGGACAACCGCTGCAGCAGCGGCGCACACAGCTGGCCGAACTGGTCGGCGCGCTCGGCGATGCGCGCATCCAGCTCTCGCCCGATGTGCATGCCGCGGATTGGACACAGGCGGCACAGCTGCGCGAAGGCTCGCGCGAACGCGGTGTCGAAGGACTGATGCTCAAGCGCCGTGATTCGATCTACCAGGCCGGCCGCCGCCGCGGCGACTGGTGGAAGTGGAAGGTCGAACCGCTGACCATCGATGCCGTGCTGCTGTACGCGCAGGCCGGCCACGGCCGCCGCAGCACGCTGTATACCGATTACACGTTCGGCGTCTGGGATGGCGACACGCTTGTGCCGGTGGCCAAGGCCTATTCCGGCCTCGACGACAAAGAGATCGCGGTGCTGGACCGTTGGATCCGTGCCAATACGCGCGAGCGTTTCGGGCCGGTGCGCAGTGTGCGCGGCGAGCAGGTGTTCGAGCTCGGCTTCGAGGCGGTCAACCGCAGCACGCGGCACAAGTCGGGCATTGCCGTGCGCTTCCCACGCATCCTGCGCTGGCGCCACGACAAGCCCGCCAGCGAAGCCGACCAGTTGGCGACCCTGCAGGCACTGGCACGATGAAGCGCCGCGACGCGCTGCAACGCCTGCAGGCCTGGTTCGGCAGCCGCGGTTGGAAACCCCTGCCGTTCCAGCGCGCGATGTGGCGGCACTACCTTGCCGGTGCATCGGGCCTGCTGCACACCCCGACCGGCAGCGGCAAGACCCTGGCGATGTTTGGCGGTCCGTTGCTGCAGGCGATGATCGATCCCCCGCTCGCACCGCTGCGGGCCAATGCGGTGCGCCCGCTGCAGGTGTTGTGGGTCACACCGCTGCGGGCATTGGCCAGCGACACCGCACGCGCCCTGCAGGCCCCCATCGAAGGCCTGGGCCTGGGCTGGAAGGTCGGCCTGCGCAGTGGCGATGCCAGCAACCGTGAACGCCGCCTCGCCCGCGAAGGCCGCATCGACGTGCTGGTGACCACGCCCGAGTCGCTGGCGCTGCTGCTGAGCTATCCCGATACGCTGGAACGCATGCGCCAGCTGCGCTGCGTGGTCGTGGACGAGTGGCACGAACTGATGGGCAACAAGCGCGGCGTGCTGCTGCAGCTGAACCTGGCGCTGCTCCGCGATACGGTACCGGCACTGCAGCTGTGGGGCCTGTCGGCCACGCTGGGCAATCTGCCGCAGGCGCGCGACGTGCTGCTGCCGGGCATGCCCGGCGCGTTGCTGGTGGAAGGTGCGCGCCAACGGCCGGTAGCGATCAGTAGTGTGCTGCCCTCCGGCGGCGAACGCTTCCCGTGGGCCGGGCACCTTGGCCTGGGCCAGCTGGCGCGCGTGCTCGATGCGCTGATGAGTACGCGCAGCAGCCTGCTGTTCACCAACACCCGCGCGCAGGCCGAACTGTGGCACCAGGCGCTGGCAGCGGTATGGCCCGAGGATGCACAGACCCTGGCCCTGCACCATGGCTCGCTTGATCCCACCCTGCGCCAGCAGGTGGAAGACGGCCTGCGCGCGGGAACGCTGCGCTGCGTGGTGGCCACGTCCAGCCTGGATCTGGGCGTGGATTTCCCCGAAGTGGACCAGGTGCTGCAGCTGGGCAGTCCCAAGGGCGTGGCACGCCTGCGCCAGCGTGCAGGGCGCGCGCGGCATCGACCCGGTGCCAGTGGCAGTGTGCTGTGCGTGCCGACACACGCACTGGAACTGGCCGAGTACGCGGCCGTGCGCCGGGCACTGCGCGAGGGCATCACCGAACCGCGCACGCCCCCCACGCTGTCACTGGATGTGCTGGCCCAGCATGCGGTCAGCCGCGCACTGGCCGGTGGCTTCCAGGCCGATGCACTGCTGGCGCAGGTGCGCCGTACGCATGCCTTCGCCACACTGCAGGATGCGCAGTGGCAGAACGTGCTTGAGTTCATCGTGCAGGGTGGCCGCGCGCTGGCGCAGTACCCCGAGTACCACAAGGTGGTGCTGGACGAGGATGGTCGGTACCGCATGCATGATCGCCGCCAGGCGCTGCGCCACCGGCTGTCGATCGGCACCATCAGCAGCGATGGCAGCGTGCGTGTGCAGTTCCTGCGCGGCGGTGGGCTGGGCGCGGTGGAGGAACAGTTCGCCAGCCGCCTGCGCCGTGGTGATCGCTTCCAGTTCGCCGGCCGCCTGCTGGAACTGGTGCAGCTGCGCGACATGACCGCCTACGTGCGCTTGGCGCGCGGCAGTGGCAACGGCGTGGTGCCGCGCTGGCAGGGCGGCCAGCTGCCCTTGTCGATGGCCTTGGGCCGCGAACTGGAGACCGTCCTGTCAGGTGCGGACAAGAGCCCCGAGGCGCGCTGGCTGACACCGTTGCTTGGCCTGCAGGACACGCTTTCGGAAAGGCCTGCGCCCTCGCGGCTGCTGCTGGAGGATGTGCGCCGTCGCGAAGGCCAATTCGTGTTCGTCTATCCCTTCGCGGGACGGCATGTGCACGAGGCGCTGGCGGCGCTGTTGTCGCTGCGCTGCACGCGCCTGCAACGCAACAGCATCGGCTATGCGGTCAATGACCACGGCCTGGTGCTGGCCCCGGCAGACGCGATCGAGCTTGACGCTGCCGCGTGGCGCGCCCTGTTCGATCCCGCTGACCTGCTCGATGATCTGCGTGCGGCGGTGAACCTGGGCGAGCTGGCGCGCAGGCAGTTCCGCGGCATCGCCCGCGTGGCCGGCCTGCTGGTGCCGAGCCTGCCCGGCGGCATGCCGCGCTCGCTGCGCCAGTTGCAGGCTTCGGCGGGGCTGCTGTACGACGTGCTGCGCGAACACGACCCTGACCATCTGCTGCTGGCCCAGGCCGAACACGAGGTGCTCACCGACGCGCTGGACCTGCCCGGACTGCAGCAGGCACTGCAGCGCATCGCCTCGCAGACGGTGTCGCTGCAGCGGCCAGCCACGCTGACGCCGTTGGGCTTTCCGCTGTGGGCCGAACGCCTGCGCGGGCAGTTCAGCAACGAGGACTGGCGCACCCGCGTGCAGCGCGCCGCACAGCAGCTGGAGCGGCGCCATGGCCACTGAACTGCCGCTGCAGCTGGCGGACGAACCGATGTGCCTGCTCGGCGCACGTGCACTGTGGTGGCCGGCACGGCAGGCACTGCTGATCGCCGACCTGCACCTGGGCAAGGCCGACGTCTTCCGCCGCGCCGGCATCGCGCTGCCCAGCGGCGGTACCGGGGACGATCTGCAACGCCTGCAGTCGCTGGTGCAGCGGCGTGCATGCCGCGAGGTATGGATTCTGGGCGACATCCTGCACGGGCCGGCCCATCGCGCCGCCTGGCACCGGCAATGGCTGGGCTGGCGCGAGCAGCACGCCGCGCTGGAGGTGCACGTGGTGCGCGGCAACCATGACCGCCACCTGCCACACGCAGCACTGCAGGTGCAGATTCACGATGACCTGCAGCTGGGGCCTTTCCTGCTGTGCCACGAGCCGCGGCAGCAGGCCGATGCACACGTGATCGCCGGCCACATCCATCCCCAGGTGGCCCTGCCTGCGCTGCGGCGGCGCTTTCCCGCCTTCTGGCTGCGCCAGGCACAGACCGTGCTGCCCGCGTTCTCGGCATTCACCGCCGGCGTCGTGCCACCGCGGCAGCGCGGCGAACAATGGATCGCCTGCGTGGAAAACCAACTGGTTCCGCTGCCCGCGCGTTGACCGCGGGCACCCAGGCCTGCGCCAGGCTCAGGCCGGGCGCGCGAGCAGTTCCGGCATCACCCGGAAATCCGCGCTGCGTTCATTGCTGTGGCGCGGCAGGGCCTGGATGACCACCAGCATTTCCCGCGCGCAGGTGCGGATGCGGGCATGGTGCGCAGGCGCCGAATGGCTGATCAGGCTGCCCACGTGAAATTCGAACACATCTTCCAGGACGTCGGGCTGGTCCTCGTGCAGCATCTGCAGCAGGCCCCTCAGCTTGCAGATTTCCGATTCCAGCTCATCGACCGCGAACAACATGGCATCCTCCTCGAATACGGCGGCGCATCCGGGCCGCAACAGGCCGCGACGGCGCTGCCGCCCGGCCACGCGCGATAGTCGATCACGGAAAGGAAAACGGGCGACGCGCCGATGGCGTGCTCCCTTCTTCTCGCATATCCGGGGTGAGGTGTTTGTTAATTGCCGTGACGGCGCGGTTCATACGCGCAGCTGAATCTCCGCCATTGCGGCGGTTTCCGGTACGTCGGCAAGTGCTGCGATGAAGGCTGGATCCAGTGCCATCGCACCGAACCAACCGTGCTGGGTGCCACTGAGTACGCGCAGCATGTGGCCACGCCCACCCGGCATGCGCCCCATCGGCCCGAGCAGCACATCGCGCGCCCTGGCCCAGACATCGCGGTCGGACTGGAACAAGGGCGTCAGCCAGCGGCTCCAGCGCTGGTAGACCGCCACATGTGCCCGCCGCTGTGCCTGGTAGGCCTGCAACGCGACCTCACCGCCTCCGTGCGTGCGCAGCGCATCGCGCAGGGCCAGCGCATCCAGCAGGGCCATGTTGACGCCCTGCCCCAGCTGCGGGCTCATGGCATGCGCGGCATCGCCGGCCAGCACCAGGCGGTCCTGATGCCAGCGCTTCATCACCGCATCGCGATAGACCGCGCGGGCCAGCTGGCCGGCGTCCTGCAGATGGGCGAAGCGTGCACTGGCCTGTGGCCACAGTGCATGCAGTTCTTCCAGCCACGGTGCCATGCCATCGGCCTGCCAGCGTTCGAAATCATCGCGCGGCAGGCTCCAGAAGAAACTCAGGCGCGGCGTGGCGTCGCCCGGACAGGTGCCAACCGGCAGCAGGCCGATCATCCTGCGCGCGGCGACATAGCGCTGGCGCAGTTCATCCGCGTGCGGCCAGTCCTCCGCCGGCAGCAGGCACCACAGCGCACCCCATGGGTAGACGCGGTCCAGCGCGATGCCATCGGCAACGCCACCGCGCAGCGTGGAAGCCGCGCCATCGGCGGCCACCACAAGGTCGAACGGACCATGCTGGCGCCCTTCGCTGTCGCGCAGGCGGCCCTGCGCGGCATCCACCGAAACGATGGGAGTGCCGACATGCAGCTGGCCGGCGCCTTCGCGGGCGTGGTCCAGCAGCGAGAACAGCGCCCCGCGCTGCATGCCCAGCCCATGCAGGCGCGCATCCAGCCCGGCATAGCCCATGTCCATCACCGCGCGCTCGCAGGGGGTATCGCCGTACAGCCGATGCACCGGTGCCGCATGCGCGCGCACGGCATCCAGCAGGCCCATCTGCCACAGCACCTGCAGGCCGCTGGGCTGCAGCAGGAAACCGGCGCCGACCGGCCCGGGCGTGGGCACCCGTTCGAAGATCTCCACCTCGTGGCCATCGCGGGTGAGCAGGATGGCCAATGCCTGGCCAGCGGTGCCGTAGCCGATCACGGCGATGCGCAGTCGTTCCTTCATGCCTGCATTGTGCCCGAGGCGGATTGCCGATGGAGACCACGCTCGTACCTGGCATCCACCCATGGCGTGGATCTACCCGCCGCCGGGGTGCCCGCGCACCGATGCCCGGCGCAAAAAAAACCCCGCCGGAGCGGGGTTTTCAACGCACTGTCGAGTGGATCACTCGGCCGGCGTGATGTTCGAAGCCTGGGCACCCTTCGGGCCCTGGGTCACGTCATAGGTGACACGCTGGCCTTCCTGCAGGCTGCGGAAGCCCTTGGAGTTGATGGCGGAGAAGTGCGCGAACACGTCGGCGCTGCCATCCTCCGGCGAGATGAAGCCAAATCCCTTGGCGTCGTTGAACCACTTGACGGTACCGTTCGGCATGAAATGCGAGACCTTTGCAATGAATGGGTGGTGTACGCTGAACCCGCGTACCGGCTGAGTATGCAAAGCTTGCCCGAGGATGACAATCACCCCCGCGCCAATTCGCCGACCAGTTCCGGAAGTCCGTTGCTGGCGGCCTGCACATTGGCCAGCACTTCGGCCATGGTGATCTCCTCGCCGTCACCGCAGCCTGCGGCCCAGTTCGCCACGATTGCCAGGCAGGCGTAATCCAGCCCCAGCTCCCGCGCCAGCGCGGCTTCCGGCATGCCGGTCATACCCACCAGATCGCAGCCGTCACGGCGCATGCGGGCGATTTCGGCGATGGTTTCCAGGCGCGGGCCCTGGGTGGCGCCATAGCAGCCGCCGTCGTGCACCTTCACACCGGTCACCTTCGCCGCGGCCAGGATTTTGCTGCGCAGCATCGGCGTGTAGGGATGGCCGAAGTCCACATGGACCACGTCGGCACCCTCTTCTTCACAGATGGTGCTGATGCGGCCCCAGGTGTAGTCGATGATCTGGTCCGGGCAGGCCAGCACGCGCGGACCGAAATCATCACCGATGCCGCCCACCGTGTTCAGCGCCAGCACCCGCTGCGCACCGATCTGCTGCAGCGCGGCCAGATTGGCGCGATAGTTGATCTTGTGCGGCGGCAGCGAGTGGCCCTCGCCATGGCGCGCCAGGAACGCCACGCGGTGGCCAAGCAGCGTGCCCACCCGCACCGGACCGGACGGGTGGCCGAAACGGGTCTCGACCTCGTGCGTCTGCACGTCATCGAGCTTGGCCAGGTTGTACACACCGGTGCCGCCAATCACGGCCAGGGCGATCTGTTGCATGCAATGCACTCCAGGAAAAGACAAACGCCGGCACCCGAAGATGCCGGCGCGGGACAGGACAGGACAAGGACAGGCCGCGAACGGCCCGTGCTTATTCCTTCATTGCGTAGATGGCCGGCACGCAGCGCAGGGTTTCGTTGACATCCATGCCAAAGCCGAAGACATAACGGTCAGGCAGTTCGATGCCAGCGTAGTCAGCGGTGACGTCCGGCAGGCCACGGTCGTGCTTCTTCACGGTCATCGCGGCGATGCGTACATCCGTGGCGCCCTGTTCCAGGCACCAGGTGCGCACGCCCTGCAGGGTGTAGCCCTCGTCGAGGATGTCATCGACCAGCAGCACGCGGCGGCCGAACAGCGCAGTGGCCGGCTTGTGCTTCCACACCAGGTCGCCGCCGGTGGTTTCACCGCGGTAGCGGGTGGCGTGCAGGTAATCGAACTGCACGTCCTGGCCGCGCGCGCCCAGTTCCAGTGCCAGCTGGCCGGCGAACGGCAGCGCGCCGTGCATGATGGACAGGAACAGCGGGACCTCGCCCTCGTAGTCGCGTGCGATCGCGTCGGCGATGCTGGCGATGGCCTTGTCGATGGTGGGACGGTCGACCAGCAGGTCGGCCTGGGCCAGGGCCTGGGAAATGGTGAGGTTCGGCATCAGACGGTTCTTCCAAGGGTGTGGAGCAAACGGGATTGGGTGTCGCCATGGCGGGCATCGGCCAGCAGGCCATCCCAGCCAAGCGCGCCGCGGCCCAGCAGGCCGAGCAGCACAGCAGTATTGAGGGAACGACCCTGCACGGCGTGCAGGGCGTCATCGACCAGTTCGGGGTGGCAGACCAGCACCACGTCGCAGCCGGCATCCAGGTGCGCGTGCACGCGTGCCGGCACGCCGCCGGCGCTGTGCGAGGCGGCCATGCCGATGTCGTCGGAGAACACCACGCCACGGAAGCCGAGCTCACCGCGCAGGATGTCCTGGATCCAGCGTGGCGAATAGCCGGCTGGTTCGGCCGCCACCTGCGGGTAGATCACGTGCGCCATCATCACCGCATCGGCACCGGCGGCGATGCCGGCACTGAACGGGACCAGATCCTGCGCGCGCAGCTCATCCAGCCCGCGCGGGTCGATGGCGGTATCGACGTGGGTGTCTTCCAGCACGGTGCCGTGGCCGGGGAAATGCTTGAGGGTGGCGGCCATGCCGGTGGCGTGCATGCCACGCACATAGGCGGCGGTGAACGCTGCCACGACCTGCGGGTCTTCGCTGAAGGCACGGTTGCCGATGGCGCGGTTGCCGCGGCCCAGGTCGACCACCGGGGCGAAGCTGAGGTCCAGGCCACTGGCGCGCACTTCGCTGGCCATCAGCCAGGCGTGCTGTTCGGCCAGGGCCAGGGCCTGCTGCGGGTCGCGGGCGTACTGCGCACCGATATCCTGCAGCGGCGGCAGATCGCTGTAGCCGTCACGGAAGCGCTGCACACGGCCGCCTTCCTGGTCCACGCAGATCAACTGCGGGCGCGGCGCGGCGGCGCGGATGGCCGCGCTCAGATCGGTGACCTGCTGGCGCGAGGCGAAGTTGCGCTTGAACAGCACCACCCCGGCCACGGCATCGTGCTGCAGCCAGTCGCGTTCCTGGGCGGTCAGTTCAGTGCCGGCAACGCCGATCAGCAGCATGGTCGATCTCCACTACGGGCGCCCGCATGGCGCAGTGCCGCATTGTCGCAGAACAGGCCGGTGGGCGCAGTGTTGACGAAAAGGGGAGGCTCAGACCTTGCAGCCGTCCGGGCCGCAGGCTTCGTCACCGGCAGCAGCGGCGGGCGCCCTCTGCTCGGCGGCGATCTGGCGCAGCGCATTGGCGAAGGCTTCCGGCGGCTGCGCGCCGGAGATGGCCCAGCGGCCATCGATGACAAAGGTTGGCACCGAGGAAATGCCCAGTGCGTGGGCCTGGGCCAGCTTGCCATCCACTTCGGCCAGGCCGCGGTCGGAAGCCAGCATTTGTTCAATCTCTGCACCATCCAGGCCGCCGGCCACGCCGGCCTTCACCAGCACGGCGGTGTCGGCCAGGTTCTGGCCATGCTCGAAGTGGGCACGGAACAGTGCCTCGCCCACCGCGTCCTGCACCCCGTGTACGCCTGCCAGCCACAGCACGCGGTGCGCCGGCAGCGTGGTCACCCGCACCTGGCCCTGGCTGAAGTCCATCGGCAGGCCTTCGGCGCGCGCGGTGGTCTGGGTCTGGCCGAGAATCTGCTCGGTGCGCTCGGCACCGCCGAACTTGGCGGCATAGGCTTGGCGCAACGGCACCGGCGTATCGCCAGCGTCGGGATCCAGCTGGAACGGCTGCCACTGGATGTCCAGTTCTGGCGCATCGGCGCCCAGCAACTGCACCCCCTGCTCGAAGCGATGCTTGCCGATCCAGCACCAGGGACAGACCACGTCGGAGTAGATATCGATCTTCATTCACGCGACATGGGGACCGCTGCCCTCGAAAAAAGGGGACGGAGGGGATTAAGTAGAATTAATCCCCTCCGTCCCCTTTCTGGTTCACCACTGTGAATAGGGGTGGCTGGCCAGGGCGACGTTGTAGTAGCGGGTGTCGTCGGTGACTTCGGCACCGGCCCAGTCCGGCAGGTCGATCACCTGGTCGGCACTGTCCAGTTCGACTTCGGCCACCACCAGGCCAGCGTTGTCGCCGAGGAACTCGTCCACTTCCCAGGTCAGGCCGGCGTGCTCGACCAGGTGCCGGCGTTTGTCGATCAACCCGCCTACGCACAGGGCGAGCAGCTCACGCGCGTCCTGCACCGGGATCGGGTAATCAAACTCCTGGCGGGTGTGGCCGATGGTGCGCGATTTCAGGTTGAGCGCGGCGTGGTCGCCTTCGATGCGCACGCGCACCGAGGCGTTCTGGCTGCCGCGATCAAGCGAGCCCATGTCGTTGATGTAGCCCTGCGCCATCGGGATCACCGTGTGCGCGGCGGCACGCCAGCCATCGTGGGTGACAAGGAATTTGCGTTCGATTTCGATGCCCATCGCACCATTAGGCGCGATGGGCACGGCAGCCGGTCAGCGCTTCTCGAACACGGCGATGCTTTCCACGTGCGCGGTGTGCGGGAACATGTCCATCGCACCGGCGCTGACCAGGGTGAAGCCCTGCTCATTGACCAGATAGCCGGCATCGCGTGCCAGCGAGCCCGGATGGCAGCTGACATAGACGATGCGCTTGAACTGCTTCAGCGGAAGCTGCTGCAGCACTTCGATCGCGCCCGAACGCGGCGGGTCCAGCAGCAGCTTGTCGAAGCCCTGGCGCATCCACGGGGTGCTGCGCTGGTCCTGGGTCAGGTCGGCACTGAAGAACTGCGCGTTGGCCAACCCGTTGCGCTCGGCGTTCTCACGCGCACGCGCCACCAGGCCGGCATCGCCTTCCACGCCGACCACTTCGCGTACGCGGCGGGCCAGCGGCAGGGTGAAGTTGCCCAGGCCGCAGAACAGGTCGAGGACGCGCTCATCCTCGCCCGGCGCCAGCAGGTCCAGAGCGTGGGCGATCATCTTCTCGTTCAGCTTGGCGTTGACCTGGATGAAGTCCAACGGACGGAACGCCAGCTCCACGTCCCACGGTGCCAGCCGGAACGACAGCGGCACGCCCTGCCCGTCCAGCGGGTGCACCGTGTCCACGCCGCCCGGCTGCAGATAAATGGCAAACCCGTGCTGTTGGCCGAAGGCAGCCCATGCGTCGCGATCGGCATCAGTGAGCGGCTGCAGGTGACGCACGGTCAGGGCGATGGCGTCATCGCCACCGATGAATTCGATCTGCGGGATGTCGCGTTTGCCATCCAGCGACTCGATGAAGGTCGACAGCGCTTCGACCTTGGTGCCGATTTCCGGGATCACGGTCAGGCACTGGCTGAGATCGGCCACGAAGCGCGGATCCTGTTCGCGGAAGCCGACCAGGGTCCTGTCCTTCTTCTCGACGCGGCGCACCGAGAAGCGGCCCTTGCGGCGGTAGCCCCAGCTGTCGCCGACCAGCGGCGGCAGCACGGTGCCCGGCTTCACGTGGCCGATGCGCTCCAGGTTGTCCATCAGCACACGCTGCTTGGCGACAATCTGCTGGTCTTCGTCCAGATGCTGCAGCACGCAGCCGGCACAGGTGCCGAAATGCGGGCACTTGGGCGTCACCCGCTGTGGCGAGGGCTGCAGCACCTCAACGGTGCGCGCCTCATCGAAATGGCGGCTGCGGGCGGTCTGTTCGGCCATCACCACCTCGCCCGGCAGGGCGCCACTGACGAAGGTGACCTTGCCACCCTCGCCTTCACGGCGGGCGACGCCACGACCATCATGGCTGAGGTCGAGGATCTCGGTCTGGAACGGAGTACGGTCGATGCGGGAGCGGGATCGGGCCACGTGGCAACAGGCTGCGGGCAAAAATGGGTGCGTATTGTCGCAGATCCGGACCATGGGGGCCCCATGGCCGCTTGCGCCCGCCGCCCGCGTGCTTGATGATGGACGCAGCTGACATGGAGGCAGCCCTGATGCAGATGACCCCGCGGGCCAGCCGGCCACGCTTCCTGCTTGTCGAGGATGACATCATCAGCCGCGGTTTTTTCAAGGCGGCGTTGGAAACATTGCCGGCGGATGTGGACACCGCTGACTCACTTGCAAGTGCATTGGCCCGCGCCGAACCCGGCGCCCATGACCTGTGGCTGATCGATGTCAACCTGCCCGATGGCAACGGCGCACAGCTGCTGCACGAACTGCGCCGCTCGCATCCGGACACCCCCGCCCTGGCACACACCGCCGATGGCGATGTGAGCATCCACGCGCGGCTGCGCGAGGCTGGCTTCAGCGACACCCTGGTGAAGCCGCTGGGCCGCGACCAGCTGTTGAAGGCGGTGCGCCGTGCACTGGTCAACACCCCGGCGGGGGCGAGCCCACCGCCTACCGCGATCGAGCTGGCGGTGGAAGACTGGGACGAGACGGCGGCACTGGCGGCCCTCAATGGCCAGCGCGCCCACCTGATCGCCCTGCGCGAGCTGTTCCTGGCCGAACTGCCGGGCGTGCGCGATGCGGTGGAACAGGCGGTGGTCCAGCACGACGCCTCAAGCCTGCGCAACCAGCTGCACCGGCTGCAGGCCAGTTGCGGTTTTGTGGGTGCAGCGCGTTTGGCACGTGCGGTGCG
Source organism: Stenotrophomonas sp. NPDC077659 (assembly GCF_050268705.1). Classification (NCBI taxonomy): domain Bacteria; kingdom Pseudomonadati; phylum Pseudomonadota; class Gammaproteobacteria; order Lysobacterales; family Lysobacteraceae; genus Stenotrophomonas; species Stenotrophomonas sp. NPDC077659. Next base: position 21,304 of record NZ_JBNNHG010000061.1, read on the forward strand.
GCAGCTGCATCACGCGCCGGAATCGGTGCCGGCGCAGGCCGGGTTCCGGGCAGCGGTGGCAGCGCTCCTGCACTGAGGGGCGGGTCGGCAGGGCTTGCAGCCCTGCACCTGCTTAACGTCAACGTCAACGTCAAAAGCCTGCGTTCCGCGGGATGCCGGGGCACTGTGGGTTTGCGGGGACGGCGTAAATACGTCCCTGTAGCCTTGGTCGCCGCATCCATGCGGCTCACACCCCGCAAACCCACAGTGCCC
>NZ_JBNNHG010000062.1:0-21152 GCF_050268705.1 Stenotrophomonas sp. NPDC077659
GTCGTCACCACCGGTGGCACGATCGACAAGATCTACTTCGACGACAAGTCGGACTACCAGATCGGTGATCCGCAGATCGGCATGATCCTGCGCGAGCTGGGGGTGACCTTCCGCTTCAATGTGATCCCGATCCTGCGCAAGGATTCGCTGCACATCAACGATGACGACCGCGAGCTGATCCGCGCGACCATCGCCGCGCAGGCGACCCGGCACGTGCTGGTGACCCATGGCACCGACTCGATGGTGCAGACCGGCCAGGTGCTGGCGACGATTCCGGACAAGACCATCGTGATGACCGGCGCGCTGAGCCCGGCGCGCTTCCGCGGTTCGGATGCGGAGTTCAACATCGGCTGCGCGATCGGTGCGGTGCAGTCGCTGCCGACCGGCGTGTACATCGCCATGAACGGCCGCATCTTCGACCCGCAGCATGTGCGCAAGAACGTGGCGGCGAACCGCTTCGAACCGGTTTAAGTCCCGCCCCGGAAAAAACGCCCCGGCCGAAGCCGGGGCGTGCCCTTGGAGAGGGGACGTGGGCTCAGTACTGGGCGTTGAGGGTCACGCCCGAGAAGGTGCTGTACCCCTTCACCCGGACATGCCAGGTGCCTGCCGCAGGGCTGTTGATGGTGCAGGTTTCGTTGTTGCCGCTCAGGTACGGGCGGCAGGTGTAGCTGGTGTCGGTCGGGGCACTGCCCTGGCGGACGTAGAGGTCGGCATCACCGGAGCCGCCACTGATCGCCACGCGCAGCTGCGAACGGCCGGCCGGCACCTGCACCGTGTAGCTGAGCGAGGCACCGCTGGCAGCGCCCAGGCCGGTCACCGGCACGTTGTTCTGCAGCACGGTGCCACCCGGATTCGGGTTGGTGCCGCCGCCGGTGCCGTTCTTGGCGGCAGTGACCGCCGCATTGGCATCGACGATGCCCGCGCCGCAGCCGCCCGAGCAGGCGCCCGGCAGTGCGCGTGCCGTGCTCTTGAGGATGCTTTCCACCTGCGCCGGACTCAGCGGCGAGGGGGCCACCGACTGCATCAGCGCCACCACGCCGGCCACGTGCGGGGCCGCCATCGAGGTGCCGTTGTAGGAGGCGTACGTGGCGCTGGCCGGAACCGTGGTACCGGTGTTGAGCGTGGAGAGGATGCTCTGGCCCGGGGCCGACACATCGATGCCGGTACCGTAGTTGGAGAAGCTGGCCTTGGCGCCGGCCGAGGTGGTCGCAGCGACGGCCACGACATTCGCGCAGTTGGCCGGGACCGAGGTGGAGACATTGGCCGACTCGTTGCCGGCGGCGACCACCACGGTGGTACCGCGACCGACGGCGCCGTTGATGGCGTTCTGGTAGGTGGTTGAACAGGTGCCGCTGCCGCCCAGCGACATGTTGATGACTTCCGCCGGATTCGGATTGGCCGGCACGCCGCTGACCGAGCCGCCCGACGCCCAGGTGATGGCATCGACGATATCGGAGGTGTAGCCACCGCACTTGCCGAGCACGCGCACCGGCACGACCTTGGCGTTGTAGGCGGTACCGGCCACGCCGGTGCTGTTGTTGGTCACCGCGGCGATGGTGCCGGCCACGTGGGTGCCGTGCCAGCTGGAGTTGGACGCCGGGTAGCCAGCGCCGCATTCGTTGGCGGCGTACCAGTCGCCTTCATCGTTGGGGTTGTTGTCGCGGCCGCCCCCATCGCGCGCCATCGAGGCATCGCTGATGAAGTCATAGCCGGGCAGGATGTTGGCGTTCAGATCCGGGTGGCTGGTGATGCCGGTATCGATGACCGCCACGACCACACCGGTGCCGGTGGACTGGTCCCACGCAGGGCGCACGTTGATCGACGCGTTGGACGTGCCGAAGCCCCACTGTTCACTCAGGCGCGGATCGTTGGGCACCAGGTTGGCGCGCATGATCTGGTCGACTTCCACGTACTCGACATTGGGATCGGCCGCGAGCTTGCGCATCAGCAGTTCGGATTCGGCCTGGTCCAGTGCACGGTCGGAGCGGACCACGCTCGGGCCGGTTGCCAGGCGGCGGACCTGCTGCAGGCCGAGGGCGCGGCCCTGAGTGCTGGAGAGACCCGCAGCGGCCGTCTTCAGCGACGAGGCCAGCACGGTGGTGTTGGCCACGGCCTGGCTGCCGTCCTTGTACTTGACGATGAACTGCTGGTGCAGCGGCGCGGACTTCAACCCGCTGAGCTGGACATCGCCAGCAAAGGCCGGAGCGGCCAGCAGCAGGGAGGTGACGACGGATGCACTGAGAACCACCCACGACTTGCGCAGACGCAGTTGCGAAACCTGGGACATCGGAATTTCCCTTTCTAGTGGTGTGAATGCCGGAATCGGCAGAAGCACCGGCCCGAGCGCGCGGTGGATGTGTGCACGCATTGCTCGAGGTCCGGTCAGTCAGCGGATTCCCCTGCGATCCGCCGTGCTGTTGACGCTAATGGCCCGAAACGGACTTCACAAGATTTTCAGCGTCCTTTCAGCGACATGAAATGTCCGTTCTGAGACGTGGCGTGTGCAGGGTTTGTGAAGGTGAAGGCAATTTCACTTCGCCTGCACAGACATGAACAGGACTTTTCTTGTCCTGGCTTGTCTTTGCCGACATCGGCAGCTTTAACGTCGGGAACCGACACGGTGGCATCGGGCCGTGCCCGGCGGCAGGCGGCTACAACGCAGAAAGCCCGTCACGAGGACGGGCTTTCCGGGAGAGCAGAGCAGCCGAGCGTGGGCTCGGCTCTACAGTCCAGAGCGGGCGATCAGCCCAGCTTGACCAGCCAGTTGTGGCGGTCCGGCAGGCGGCCGTACTGGATGTCGGTCAGTTCCTTGCGCAGCGACATCGTCACTTCGCCGGCCGGGGCGTTGATGTCACCCACCGAGAAGCCCTCGCCCTTGAGCTGGCCGATCGGGGTGACCACCGCCGCCGTACCGCAGGCGAACACCTCGGCGATGTCACCGGAGGCGACGCCGTTCTTCCATTCGTCGATGGTGACCTTGCGCTCTTCCACCTTCATGCCGCGGTCGCGGGCCAGCTGCAGGATGCTCTCGCGGGTGATGCCCTCGAGGATGCTGCCGGACAGTTCCGGGGTGACCAGGGTGCCATCCTTGTAGACCAGGAAGACATTCATGCCGCCCAGTTCTTCCAGGTACTTGCCTTCGACCGGGTCCAGGAACAGCACCTGCGAGCAGCCCTGTGCCTGGGCCTTCTGCTGCGGCAGCAGCGAAGCGGCATAGTTGCCACCGCACTTGGCCGCGCCGGTGCCGCCCTTGGCGGCACGCGCGTATTCGGTGGACAGCCAGATCGACACCGGGGCGACGCCCTTGGCGAAGTACGGGCCGGCCGGGCTGGCGATGACGTAGTAGCCGGCCTTGTGCGCGCCGCGCACGCCGAGGAAGGCTTCGTCGCCGATCATGAACGGGCGGAAGTACAGGCTGGACTCATCGGCCGACGGCACCCAGGCGCTGTCCAGGGCGATCAGCTGCTTGAGCGATTCGACGAAGATCTCCACCGGCAGTTCCGGCAGCGCCAGGCGCTGTGCCGAACGCTGCAGGCGGCGGCCGTTGGCGTCGGGGCGGAAGGTCCAGATCGAGCCGTCGGCATGGCGATAGGCCTTGATGCCTTCGAAGATTTCCTGGCCGTAATGCAGCACGGCCGCGGCCGGGTCCAGCTGCAGCGGGCCGTAGGCACGCACGTTGGCGTTGTGCCAGCCGGCATCCTTGTCCCAGCGCACTTCCACCATGTGATCGGTGAAGTGCAGGCCGAAGCCGGGCTTCTCCAGGATCTGGGCGCGCTCTTCAGCGCTGCGCGGGTGGTCCGAACGGGTGACGGCGAAGCTGGGAATGGACTGGGACACCGGAGGATTCCTGTTCTGGTTGCGGGTAGTGCCGGGCCCGCCGTGCAGCGGGCCGTGGGTCAAAGCATGCCGGTTTCGAGCCGGGCGGCCTCGGACATCATGTGCTGGTTCCACGGCGGGTCGAACACCAGTTCGACATCGGCCTGGGCCACGGTCGGGACCATCTCGAGCTTGCTGCGGACGTCGTCGACCAGGATGTCACCCATGCCGCAGGCGGGCGCGGTCAGGGTCATTTTCACGTCGATCTCGCGCTGGCCCTCGTCCAGGTGCTTGATCTCGACTTCGTAGACCAGGCCCAGTTCGACGATGTTCACCGGAATTTCCGGGTCGAAGCAGGTACGCAGCTGCTGCCACACCAGCTGTTCCACCTGCTCATCGGTGGCATCGGCCGGCAGCTCCAGCGGTGCCGGGGCCTCCTTGCCAATGGCGTCGCCGTCCTTGCCGGCGATGCGGAACAGGTTGCCTTCGACAAACACCGAATAGCTGCCGCCCAGTGCCTGGGTGATGTAGCCATAGCTGCCGGCAGGCAGGGTGACGGTGTCGCCCTGCGGGACCATCACGGCCTCGCAATCGCGCTCGAAGTGGACAGGTTCGCTGCTACGGGAATACATGGGGACCGATATGGGGCCGCGGCCGAAGCCACGCAAGACGGCATTCTAGCCCAGCCGCCCTGCCCCCGCCGGTGCACTGCGGCAAACCACAGTATCCTGTGGGCGTCCTTCAGGAAGCTTCGATGTCCTCCAATGCCGCGCGTGCCAGGACCGTCACCTGGCTTTGGCCCTTCATGTTGCTGCTGGGCCTGGTTGTCGCTCCCATGCTCTGGGTGCTGTTGGCACTGATGACCGGCCGCCAGGTCGGCTGGATGGCGGTGCTGACCGCTCTGGAACTGACCTTCATGCTGCGGCTGGGCACGCTGGGCCCGGGCCGCCTGCGCGTGGCGCTGGTGGTACTGGGCACCCTGCTGGTCTCGCTGGCCGCCTACTGGTGCATCGCCAGCGCCTGGATGGGCGGCTCGATCGGCCTGAGCCCGGTGGACGCCGCCCTGCGGATGGGCCCGCACCTGGCCTGGACCCTCACCAACCTGGCCAATGGCGCGATGGAGTGGATCTGGCTGGCCGTGGCCGTGGTCGTGGGCGCCTGGCTGGCGCGTTGATCACGTGGCGGTAGCGCCGGCCCATGCCCGGCAAGCGCAGCGGCCCACGCAGCCATCCGCCGGGCATGGCCCGGCGCTACCGGGAATGCGTGGATGCGGGGGCAGCGCCCGGTCCTCCGGGTAGATCCACGCCATGCGTGGATGTGGGGTCAGAGCCCTTTCCTGCGGAAAGGGATCCGACCCGGCTTTCAATGCCCGCCGTCCAGCGCCTTCAGTTCGCTCACCAGCGACGCGGCGGCTTCGGCACCGTCGCCGTACAGCATGCGGGTGTTGTCGGCGTAGAACAGCGCGTTTTCGATGCCGGCAAAGCCGGTACCCTTGCCACGCTTGATCACCACCACATTGCGGGCGTTGACCACATCCAGCACCGGCATGCCGTAGATCGGGCTGGCCGGGTCGGTGCGCGCCACCGGGTTGACCACGTCGTTGGCACCGATCACCAGCACCACGTCGGTGTTGGCGAATTCGGGATTGATGTCGTCCATGTCGGCGATCAGGTCGTAGGGCACGCCCGCTTCGGCCAGCAGCACGTTCATGTGCCCGGGCATGCGCCCGGCCACCGGGTGGATGGCGAACTTCACCTTGACTCCGCGCTGGCCCAGCCGCTGCGCCAGTTCCCAGATCTTGTGCTGGGCCTGGGCCACGGCCATGCCGTAGCCCGGCACGATCACCACGCGTTCGGCAAAGGCCATCATCGCCGCCACGTCTGCCGCTTCGATGGGCTTCTGCGAGCCGGTGATCGCCTGCGCCTCACCGCCGGCACCGCCGCCGAAGTTGGAGAACAGCACGTTGCTGATCGGCCGGTTCATCGCCTTGGCCATCAACCGGGTCAGCAGAATGCCGGCTGCACCGACCATCATGCCGGCGATGATCAGTGCCTCATTGCCCAGCACGTAGCCCTCGAACGAAACCGCCAGGCCGGTGAACGCGTTGTACAGCGAGATCACCACCGGCATGTCGGCACCGCCGATGGGCAGGGTCATCAGTACGCCCAGCGCCAGCGCCAGCACGAAGAAGGCGACGATGGACCAGGTGCTGAGGGTGCTGGCGGCGATGATCGCCAGCACCACCACGGCCAGCGCCACCAGCAGGTTAAGCACCTGCTGGCCGGGCCAGGTGACGCGCTTGTCCAGCCGCCCATCAAGCTTGGCCCAGGCAATGACCGAACCAGACAGCGATACCGCGCCGATGGCCGCGCCGACCACTGCCAGCAGCAGCATGGTGGCCGAGGGCTGGCGCGCGGCCAAATCGGCCAGCGCCTGTGCGCTCCAGTGGCTGGTATCGCGGTTGGCCAGGAAGGCATAACGCAGCAGTTCCACCGCGCCAATGGCCGCAGCCGAGCCACCGCCCATGCCGTTGTAGAGCGCCACCATCTGCGGCATGTCGGTGATGGCGACCTTGCCGGCCGACCACCAGGCCAGGCCGGCACCCAGCAGCAGTGCCACCAGGATGAGCGGAACGTTGTGCAGTTCGGGCAGGAAGAAGGTGGCCACAGTGGCCAGCAGCATGCCCAGCCCGGCCCAGCGGATGCCGCTGCGCGCGGTCAGCGGCGAGGCCATGCGCTGCAGGCCCAGCAGGAACAGGGTGGCGGCGACCAGGTAGCTGGCCTTCACCAGCCAGTCGAGCAGTTCGACGGTGCTGACGTTCACGCCTGCGGCTCCTGCGGTGCGTCCTTGCCCGCCTTCGGCGCGCTCGGCTTGAACATGTCCAGCATGCGCGCGGTGACCACGTAGCCACCGGCGGCATTGCCGGCACCGAGCACCACGGCCAGGAAGCCCAGCGCCTTCTCCAACGGTGTCTGCGCATGGCCCAGCACCACCATGGCGCCGATCAGCACGATGCCGTGGATGAAGTTGGAACCCGACATCAGCGGGGTATGCAGGATGACCGGCACCCGCGAAATGATCACGTGGCCGGCGATGGCCGCCAGCATGAAGATGTACAGCGCTACGAACCCGTCACTCATCAGCAACGCCTCCCGCTCTGTCTTTGTCGGCCCATCATAACCACGGGCTGAACCCGGCGCGCGTGCCTGTCAACCGAACGCGCGCTCACGCGTTGTCGATGGTGACCCCGAGCGAGGAACCGTACCCTGTGCTGGTGAGCAGCCCTGTCCCCCCGACCGCCGATGCCGACGCCCTGCCGGCGTCGCTGGAAGCGTTCCTGGCCAGCGTCGGCCCGCGCGCCTTCCGCTTCGCCGAGGCTGGCCTGCGCCAGCGCGAGGATGCGCTGGATGCGGTGCAGGACGCCCTGCTGCGCATGCTGGACTACGCCGACAAGCCCGCCGCCGAATGGGCTCCATTGTTCTGGAGCATCCTGCGCCGGCGGGTGATCGACCTGCAGCGCCGACGCCGCTTCCGTCTGCCGTTCTGGCGCGACAACCACGATGCCGACGGTGCCGACATCGACTGGGCCGACCCCGGCCCGGACCCGGCACAGGCGCATGAGCAGCGCCAGCAGTACCAGCAGCTGGTACAGGCGCTGCGCACCCTGCCCGCCCGCCAGCGCGAAGCCTTCACCCTGCGCGTGCTGCAGGACCTGGACGGGGCCACCACCGCCCGCGCCATGGGGTGCAGCGAAGGCGCGGTAAAAACCCATCTGGCACGCGCCCGGCAGGCGCTGCAGGATTACCTGGAGAATCACCCGTGAACCGCTCCCTGCCTTCCGATGCCGCCCTGCGCAGCCTGCACGCGCAGTCACTGCAGTCGCTGTCGCCGGCCACGCTGATGCGGCTGCGCCAGGCCCGTCAGGGTGCCCAGGCCGCGCACCGCGGCCGCTGGCGCTGGTGGCTGGCCAGTGCCTGTTCGCTGGTGATGGTGCTTGGCCTTGGCGTGCAGTTCACTGGCCTGGGTACGCATTCCGGCCCGGCCCCGGCACCGACGGTGGCCGCGCTGGAAGACAACAGCGCGCTGTACGACGAGAATCCTGATATGTACCTGTGGCTGGGCGACACCGACCTGGCGATGGAGTGAGAACCGTGCGACGTCCAACCCTGCCCCTGCTGATCGCCCTGCCCCTGCTGATCGCCCTGACCCTGCTGCCGGCCGCGCCGCTGCTGGCACAGGCGGCGGTGCCCGCCCCCACCCCAGCCACGAACGCCGCGTTGCCGAACTGGGAACAGCTGACGCCGAGCCAGCGCGAAGCGCTGCTGGCCCCCCTGCGTGACCGCTGGAACGGCGCCGATGCCGGCCAGCGCCAGCGCATGCTTTCGCATGGCCAGCGCTGGCAGTCGATGAGTCCGGAAGAGCGCGACAAGGCCCGCCGCGGGCTGCGCCGCTTCGAGCATATGAGCCCGGAACAGCGTGAGCAGGCCCGCGCGCTGTTCGGGCAGATGCGCACGCTCAGCCCGGCCCAGCGTGATGCGCTGCGCGAGCGCTGGGCGGACATGACCCCGGAACAGCGCAAACAATGGGTGCGCGACAACCCGCCGCCGGCGAAGCCGCGGTAAATGGTAGCGCCGGGCCGTGCCCGGCGAGCGCAGCGGCACGCGGCAAATCCGCCGGGCATTGCCGGCGCTACCGGATCACGCCTGCCAGCGCGTCTTTGCCAGCAGTTCGTCTTCCCAGTCGAAGCTGAGCTGGCCCTCGCGCACGAACAGGGCCACGAAGTTCAGCAGGTTGCGCGCGTACATCTCGCTGGCCTGGGTGGCACCGCGGCTGGCCAGGTTCAGCGGCCCCTCGATGGTCACGCCCTGGTGGTCGATGCACTGGCCCGGCTGGGTCAGCGCACAGTTGCCGCCACTCTCGGCGGCCAGGTCGACGATCACGCTGCCCACGGCCATGCCTTCGACCATCGCCGCCGTGACGATCGTCGGCGCGGGCCGCCCCGGCACCGCCGCCGTGCAGATCACCACGTCCACGCCGCGCAGGTGGTCGGCCAGGCGGCGCTGCTGCTCGGCGCGTTCTTCGTCGGTCAGCGCGCGCGCATAGCCGCCCTCGCCCGCCGCGCTCACGCCCAGATCAAGGAAGCGCGCGCCCAGCGACTGGATCTGCTCGCGGGTTTCCGGCCGCACATCGAAGCCTTCCACCTGGGCCCCCAGCCGGCGCACGGTGGCGATGGCCTGCAGGCCGGCCACGCCTGCACCGATGACCAGCACCTTGGCCGGGCGCACGGTCCCAGCGGCGGTGGTCAGCATCGGGAAGAAGCGTGGCGCGCGCTCGGCGGCGATCAGCGCGGCCTTGTAGCCGGCCATGCCGGCCTGCGAGCTCAGTACGTCCATGGCCTGCGCACGCGTGGTACGCGGCAATTGCTGCAGCGGGAACAGCAACAGGCGGTCATCGCCGGCCAGTGCGGCCAGCGACGGATCACTGGCCGGGCTGAGCAGGCCGACCACGCTGGCACCCGGCGTGAGCCGGGCCAACACGGCTGCCGGTGGTGCCTGTACGCACAGCAGGAGGTCGATCTCGTTCCAGCGGCCGGCGTCGAAGGCCCGCGCTCCGGCGGCGTCGTAGGCGGCATCCGGGAAACCAGCGGCCAGGCCGGCACCGGCTTCATACCAGACGGTGATGCCCAGCGCCCCGAGCTTGCGCGCCGTTTCCGGCGTCAGTGCCACGCGCCGTTCGCCCGGCGCAGTCTCCTTCATCCCCAGCAACGCCACGGCCATGCAGGTCCCCGCTGATCGGTGAGTGTTCCCGATCCTAGCAGGCGGCCACGCCTCAGTGCAGGGTGGCGCTGCTTGGGTCCAGGCGATCGATCACGCCCTGCATGGCGCTGTCGAAGGCACCATCGTCGACGTGGGCACGCAGGCGGCCCAGCCGCACCATCACCGCCAGCTCTTCCGGCGAGGCCACGCAGAAGCGCACGCCGCGACGGTTGACGAACAGCAGGCGCGAGGAGATCGGGCTGACCCAGGACAGCTTGCCGGCCTGCACCTTGCCGTCCTTGTCGACGAAGTCCAGCCAGTTGCCGATTTCCATGCGGCGGAAGCGATCAGCGTCGGCGTTGTCGAAATCATCGGTATCGACCTGGCCGCCCAGTTCCACGGCGCTTGCTTCGGGCACCGGTGCGGCCGGCAGCGCCACCTGCGGCAGTTCCGGCAGCGCGCGCTGCAGTTCCGGCCGCGATTCGGCAATGCCCTGCAGGGTGCCGTGCAGCGCATCGATGGCGGCCGAGGCGGCATCACCGTGCACGCCGACACTGGCAAACACCTTGGCCAGCGCTGGCTGCCAAGCCTGAAGCCAGGGCTTGCCGACGATCTGCCGGCGCGCCTCGGCCACTTCGTCCAGCAGGCCATCGCCCAGGCTCAGGGCCTCGGCCACTGACGCGCCCTCTTCGCCCTCGCGCAGCAGCGCCAGGGTCAGGTGATGCTGCCAGGGCTGGCGCAGGAACTCGGCGATGGCCGGCGGCAGGGTGGCATCGCCGATGCGGCGATCCAGCTCGGTGCCGGCGCGGCTGCGGGCCATTTCCAGCTTTTCCTGGCCGCGCTGCGTTTCGGCGGCACGGCGCTCGGCGATTTCCACCCGGCGGCGATGCTGCACGAGGAAATCGCGGAATTCTTCTTCCAGGGTCAGGAAGATCGCCAGGTTCTCGTTGAACTCGGCGACCAGGCGCTCGATGATCTCCTCGACCTTGGCCATCAGCATGCGCTCGGCCTGGCTTTCACCCGTATTGCCTTCGCAGGCCTCGGCCAGCGAATTGAGCAGCTTGCGGGCCGGGTGGGTCTTCTGCACGAACATGCGGCGGTCGAGCATGGCGACCTTGACGAAGGGCACCACCAGGCGGCCGATCAGCTCGCGCGAGCGGCCTTCCAGTTCGCGCTCGTCCAGCATCACATCGAACAGCATGCCGACCAGATCGATCGCATCCTCGTCCTGCGGGTCCAGCCGGGTCTGGCCCGGGTCGACGCCCAGCCGGGTGGCGCTGGACAGCACTTCACTCTTCAGCCGCTGCGCCAGCGATTCACCGTCTTCACCAATGGCTGCACGCAGGGTCGCGCTGGGCGTGGCCTGCAGCAGCGACAGCACCGACATCATCTCGCGCTGGCTCAGCGGGCGATGCTGGCCCACCGCCACCTGCGCGGCCGTGGTGGCGTCTTCGCGGACGTGCCGTGTCTGCTGCAGCAGTTCGTGCAGCGCCTCCAGCAGCATGCCCTGCTGGCCCGCATAGGCTTCGCCGGGGCCGCCGGGCGCGCCACCGGGAATGCCTTCTTCGCCGGACAAATGCTGCTGCATGTGGCCGCGACGCTCGGACCAGCGCGCGGCAAAGCGCTGCGCCCAGGCCGGTGCAGCCCGCTCCTCGTCGCTGAAATCAGTCTCGAAGCCCGATCCTGCACGCTGCTCGACCAGATCATCCAGACCATGCGGAACATGCGAGGCCGGGGCGGTCGCCAGCGGTCGCCGCGAGGCGCCCATCTGCGGCATCACGCCGGCCGCAGCCAGCTGCTCGTCCAGCTTCTCGTAGATGCGCCCCACCGGTGCGCGCATGTCGCGCTCGCACAGCTTGATCAGCACCAGATGGACTTCGGGTGCCAGTTCGCAGCTGGCGAAGGCGTGGTGGATGGCCACGCCCAGGTGCTCGGGGCTGACCGGGTCGAGGTCGGCATCGAGCTCGATGCCACCGGCCAGCCAGCCCAGGCGGCGGTCCAGGCGGCCCAGCACCGGCTTGAAATCGCGCAGCAGCACGGTGGCGAAGTTGCGCACCGCCAGCCGTGATTCCAGCACGTGCTCGGGAATCAGGCTCAGGCCTTCCTCGGCCGGCCCGGACAGCGTGGCGTCGGCGGACAGCGGCACCCCAGCGGCCATGGCCGCCCAGGCTTGATCGAGGTGGGCGGCGAACGCCGCCGCGATCTCGTCCCGGCGCCGGCGCAGCTCGCGCATGGCATCCAGGAACAGCAGCTGCGACGAGCCGGCATTGCCGGCGCGGTCGAACAGGGCGTCGTCAAACCGCGCCAGTGCCGCGCCAAACGCCTGGCACAATGCGGGCAGGACGGCGTCCCGCGCTAGCTGGAGCTGGGCCGGGTCACGACCCGGCGATCCCATCGGAGTGGGCGCGCTCATCATTCGGGAAGGCTCCCCACCTTCACTGGTACGGCAGACATCGTGGACATCGCGACGGCCGGTACACCCCATGTACCGGTCCGTCGATGGTAGGCCGGCCAGCCTGTCACGGACAGTGAAACAGTCCTCACTTCAAACCTCACGACCGGCGGCCCGGCAAGATGGGTATCCTAAGCCGTGCGGGGCCCGCGAGGCGAGTGGAAGCGCGCGCCGGATACCCGGCAGTGGCATGACGTTCATCACAGTTTGTTATTGAAAGGGCAAACACGACGCAGACAGCGCCATCAACCGCCCCGACTATAATCTTCAGCCCGTGATGACCGGTTCAGACGCCATGCCTGCCCCCGCTGCCCTGCTCGCCCTCGATGCCCGCCGTTCGGTGCCCTCGCGGCAGCTGGGCGAGCCCGGCCCGGACCCGGCTACCCTGCTGCGCATGCTGCAGTCAGCCGTACGCGTGCCCGACCACGGCAAACGCGTACCGTTCCGCTTCCTGAAGATCGCCGGCGATGCGCGTCACACTCTGGGCGACTTCCTGGTAGAGCGCAGCCGCCAGCGCGATCCGCAGGCCGGGGACGCGGTCCTGGAGAAGGACCGCCAGCGTTTCAGCCACGCGCCGCTGGTGATCGTGGTGGTGGCCAGCCCGCGCCCGGACCCGAAGGTGCCCGGGCAGGAACAGCTGATGACCGCCGGTTGCGTCTGTTTCGCCCTGCTGCAGGCGGCCCAGGCGCTGGGCTTCGGCGCGCAGTGGCTGACCGCGTGGATGGCCTTCGATCCGGCAGTGCATGCCCACCTTGGCCTGGCCGAGGGCGAAGGCATCGCCGGCTTCATCCACATCGGCACGCCGAAGGCCGAGGTACCTGAACGCGAGCGCCCCGATGCCGCGGCCCTGCTGCAGGACTGGACCGGCCAGTGAGCGCGGTGATTCCCGTGGCGATTCCGCCGCCGCTGTACCTGGTCGACGCCAGCATCTACGTCTTCCGCGCCTGGCATTCGCTGCCGGATGAATTCCAGGACAGCCAGGGCTGGCCGACCAACGCCGTGCACGGGTTCGCCCGCTTCCTGCTGGACCTGCTTGAGCGCGAGCGCCCGCAGCACATCGCCATCGCCTTCGACGAGGCGCTGGACAGTGGCTTCCGCCATCGCCTGTACCCGGCCTACAAGGCCAACCGCGACCCGGCCCCGGAAGCACTGAAGCGCCAGTTCGTGCACTGCAAGGCCCTGTGCGCGTCGCTGGGCCTGGTGGTGCTGGCGCACCATGACTATGAGGCCGACGACCTGATCGGCAGTGCCCTGCACCAGCACCGCCGCAGCCATCGCGGCGTGATCATTTCCGCCGACAAGGACCTGTCGCAGCTGCTGCTGGACCACGACGAACAGTGGGATTACGCGCGCAACCAGCGCTGGGACGTGGCCGGGGTGAAGGCGCGGCACGGCGTGCACGCCCACCAGATCGCCGATTACCTGGCGCTGTGCGGCGATGCGGTGGACAACATCCCCGGGGTGAGCGGCGTGGGCGCCAAATCGGCAGCGGTGCTGCTGGCCCATTTCGGCAGCCTCGATGTGTTGTACGAACGCCTGGATGAAGTGCCCTTCCTGCGCCTGCGCGGTGCTGCACAGATGGCCGTGCGCCTGCGCGAACAGCGTGAGCATGCGCAGCTGTGGCGGCAGTTGACCACCATTGCGCTGGATGCACCGCTGGCAGGCTGCCAGGCCGGCCTGCTGCGCCAGGCGGCCGACCCCGAACTGCTCGGTGGCCTGTGCCAGGTGCTGCGCTTCGGCCCGATGACCCGCCGGCGGCTGTTCAGCGCTGCCGGCCTGCCCGACCCTTCCCCCATTTCCAGCGAGCCCGCATGAGCCAGAGAAACACCGAAGCCCCACGCGTTGTCTATGAAGGCAAGTACCAGCGCATGGTGGTGCGTGGCACCTGGGAGTACAGCGAACGCACCCACGCCGGCGGTCTGGCCGCGATCATCATCGCCGTCACCCCCGAGGACAGGGTCCTGTTCGTCGAACAGTTCCGCGTGCCGCTGCAGTCGGCCACCATCGAGATGCCGGCCGGCCTGGTCGGCGACATCACGGCGGGCGAGTCGATCGAGGCATCGGCCGTGCGCGAACTGGAAGAGGAAACCGGCTGGACCGCCGAGCACGCCGAAGTGCTGATGATCGGACCGACGTCTTCCGGCGCCAGCAGCGAGCAGATCGCCTTCGTGCGCGCCACCGGCCTGCGCCGCATCGGCGAAGGCGGCGGCGATGACAGCGAAGACATCACTGTGCATGAGATTCCGCGAGCACAGGCTGCCGCCTGGCTGGTGCAGAAGATGGGCGAAGGCTACGCGCTGGACGCCAAGCTCTGGGCCGGCCTGTGGATGATCGAGCACCACCTGGATGGACGCCCGCGTGGCTGACGCCGGCCTGCATGCAGTGCCGGCCCTGCTTGGTGCCGACGATCCGGCCATCTGCACCATCCACCGCGCGCAGGGGGCTTCTCCCTACATGCTGCTGGCCGACCATGCCGGCCAGCAGGTGCCGCACGCACTGGCCGGTCTGGGCCTGCCGCAGGCCGAACTGGACCGCCACATCGGCTGGGACATCGGCATAGCCGGCACCACCCGCGCCCTGGCCGGGCTGCTGGATGCCTGGGCCATCGAGCAGACCTATTCGCGGCTGCTGATCGACTGCAACCGGCCGCTGGCCTCGCCCACGCTGATTCCGGAGGTGAGCGACCATACGGTGGTGCCAGGCAATGCCCGGCTTTCGGCGGCGCAGCGGCAGCAGCGCATCGATGCCATCCATGTGCCCTACCATGCGCGCATCGATGCGGAACTGGACGCGCGCCGCGATGGCGGCCGCCCCACCCTGCTGGTGATGATGCACAGCTTCACCCCGGCGATGAACGGCACGCCGCGGCCGTGGCACGCCGGCGTGCTGTACCACCAGGACACCCGCTTCGCCCAGGCGCTGCTGCAGGCGCTGCGCGATGAGGGCGATCTGGTGGTGGGCGACAACGAACCGTATTCGGTCAGCAGCACCAGCGACTACGCGGTGCCGGTGCATGGCGAAGGCCGTGGCCTGGTGCATGTGGAACTGGAGATCCGCCAGGACCTGATTGCCGATGTGGCCGGGCAGCAGGCCTGGGCGGAACGGTTGGCGCGGATTTTCAGCGCGTTGCAGCCGGGGTTGCTGGCGGCGGGGTGACCGAAGCCCGGTAGCGTCGGGCCACGCCCGGCGAGCCGCATCGCGGCGCAACGGAATGCCGCCGGGCATGGCCCGGCGCTACCGCAGGGTAGGCGCGTCCATCCAAGGGAACGCCTTGAAGCCCTGCACCTGCACGGTCGCGCCGATGGCTTCGAATTCATCCTTGATGGCCTGCGCGCGGTTGCGGTCCAGGGCTTGCCCCAGCAGCAGGGGCAACGCACGGCAGCGTGCCAGCGCTTCACCCACCGGCACCTCGTGCAGGTGGGCCACACGCTGTGCGGTCGCCTTCAACTGATCGTCCGCGCAGGCCAGCAGCTGTAGATCGAACGAAGCAAAGATGCCTGCGCCAACACCGGCATCACGCGCTGCCGCCTGATCTGCAGCGGTCGCCTCACCCAGCGCCTCGTCGATGCCTTCGACCTCCTGGAACGCGTCGTACTCGTGGTAATGCACCAGCGCCTGCGCGTACTCGGCCAGGCTGGACAGGGGACGCTGCCGCTTCTGCACCTCGAGCACGTCGGCGAAGGTCGCCGGTTCGAGGTAGGTAGACAGTCCCAGCGCGCGCGCATCGGCCGGCACCTCACTGTCATCGTCGAAGGCGGTTTCCTCGTCGGGTGGCAACCAGAAGCGCGCCTGCAGCAGGTCACCGTCGGTGGCATGCACCCAGCCGAAGGACTGGTACACCGCATGGTCGTCGTTGCAGGCAGCGAACGCGTGCAGGGTCTGTTGCAGGTCCAGCAGTTCGATCATGCGTTGTTGGCCTGGCCATCGAGGGAACCGCAGGCTACCGGTGCCGGGCGCAGGCCCAACGCGATGACCACACCGAACAACGCGAACAGCGCGGCACCGTACTCGGCACGCACCAGCCCGGCCAAGGCTGTGGGCGAGCCTGGCGTGTCTGCGCCGGCATTGGCCACCACCACCAGCACCGCCAGCCCAAGCGCACCGCCGATCTGCTGCGCGGTCGCGGCCATGCCAGATGCGACACCCTGCTGCGCCGCCGGCACGCCCTGCCCGGCCACGATCCACATCGCGGTCCAGGTCATGCCCTGGCCGATGCTCAGTACCACCACCCCCGGCAGCAGCGGCCAGAAGTTCGAACCCTGCGGCAAAGTGGCCGCCACCCAGGCGATGCCGACGGCACCGGCCAGTTGACCGAGCACCAGCACCTTGCGCGCACTCCAGCGTTTCAACGCCCACTCGGCCAACTGGATGCCAAGCGTGCACACCGCCGTGGCCGGCAGGAACGCCAAGCCGGCCTGCAGCGGGCTCCAGCCATAGCCATCCTGGAAATACAGCGCCATGAAGTAGTACTGCACGCCGTAGCTGCTCATGAACGCGAAGGTCAGGCCCAGCGCCGCGCGCAGGCCCGGCAGGCGCAGCAGCGCGAACTGCATGAGCGGGTCGCGGCTGCGCTGTTCGATCTGCACGAATGCCACCAGCAGCAGCGCCGACAGCAGCAGGCAGCCCAGCGTGGCCGGCGCGGTCCAGCCCCACTCCGGGCCCTGCACCAGCGTGGTCACCAGCAGGCTGCCGCCGAGGGTGACGGTGATGCAGCCGGCCAGATCGAACGAACGTCCCTGCGCACGCGGGCCATCGGCCGGCAGCCACGCACCGGCGGTCACGGCGCAGGCGGTGGCCAACGGCACGATCACCGCCAGCACTGCCGGCCAACCGAAGGCCTGGGTCAACACGCCACCCAGCAACGTGCCCAAGGCCAGGCCGACCGCGCTGGCCATGCTCCAGATGGCCAACGCGCGGTTGCGTACGGGGCCTTCGGCATACAGCGTGTTGATCAGTGCCAGCGTGGCCGGGAACAGCAGTGCGGCACCGATGCCCTGCGCGGCGCGCGCGATGATCAGCAGCGCGGCGTTCGGTGCCAGCGCACCCAGCAGCGACGCCAGCGCGAACAGCAGCATGCCCAGCCGGTAGAAGCGGCGGCGCCCGATCAGATCGGCGGCGCGCCCGCCCAGCAGCAGGCTGCCACCGAAGGCCACGGTGTAGGCGCTGACCACCCACTGCAGCTGCTGCGCATTGATCTGCAGCGCACGGCCCATGTCATGCAGGGCCACAAAGATGATGGTCGCGTCCAGGGCGATGATCAGCTGGGCGGTGGCCAGCAGGGTCAACGCCCAGCGGGGGTACTTGAGAGGGGGCATCGGCAACGGTGGATCGGTGGGGGAACGCAGTCTCATTGATGCGGCATCATCAATAAACCCCCGCCCGACCATATCTGTCATGATTTTCGGCATGAATGGATCCTCGTTGGACCTCAATGCCGTGCGGATGCTGGTGCAGGTGGCCGAAGCGCGCAGCTTCACCGTCGCGGCCGGGCAGCTGGGCCTGAGCCAGTCCGGGCTGTCGCGCGCGATCGGCCGGTTGGAGGCCACGCTGGGGGTGAAGTTGCTGCAGCGGAACACCCGCAACGTGGCGCTGACTCCGGATGGGCGCCAGTTTGTCGACCAGGTGGCGCCGCTGCTGTGCGGTTTTGAAGATGCCGAGCGCCAGCTCGCCGACCGCCCCTGCACGCCGTCAGGCACGCTGAAGATCAGTGCGCCGTCGATGTTCGGGCGCAAGGTGCTGGTGCCGCTGCTGGGGCCGCTGCTGCAACGGCATCCCGAACTGCAGGTAGAGGCCGTGCTGAGCGACCGCCTGGTGGATCTGGTCGAAGAAGGGTTCGATGCGGCGCTGCGTACCGGCGTCATCGCCGACCAGCGCATCGTTGCACGACCATTGCGGCCGCTGCGCTGGGTGACCGTGGCCAGCCCGGCCTATCTGTCCCGCTGTGGCACGCCGACGGACATCGCCGCGCTGCAGGATCACGCCTGCCTGGCGGTACGCAACCTGCGCAGCGGGCGGTTGGTCGACTGGCAGTTCCTGCAGGAGGGCGAACTGCGCGATGTTACCCCGCCGACGCGGATGGTGTTCGACAGCGGTGACCCGCTGGTGGAAGCGGCCATCGCCGGCATCGGCATCGTGCAGGTGATGGATTTTGCCGTGGCCGATGCGTTGGCCGATGGCCGCCTGCAGCGCGTGCTGCAGCCGGTTGAAGGCCGCAGCCGCGAACTTTCGCTGATCTACCCGCCCTCGCGGCAGCATTCGCCGAAGCTGCAGGTGCTGGCCGACGCGTTGCTGGCCGGGCACTGGTAGATCCACGCCATGCGTGGATGATTCAAGGCAGGAGCAGCCAGGCGTGGCCTGGCTCTACTGATCAGTGCACCGAACCCGGTATGGAGCAGAGCCCCCTTGTTGTTCAAGGTGGCGCGCCGACAGGCGCGGGGATAAGGTGGAATGCGTGGATAGTTTTGCCTCAGGCAAAACTATCGGTGGCGCGCACCAGCGCGTCCACGTTCTCCGCTTCGAATGCGGAATGGCCCGAGGCCGGGGTGATCTCGAGCTTGGCCTTCGGCCAGACCTTGGTCAGGTCCCAGGCGTTGGCCAGCGGGCAGACCACGTCGTAGCGGCCGTGCACGATCACGCCGGGAATGTCAGTGATGCGGTGCGCGTCGCGCAGCAGCTGGTCTTCCACCTCGAAGAAGCCGCCGTTGACGAAGTAGTGGTTCTCGATGCGGGCGAAGGCCAGCGCGAAATGCGGGTCTTCGTGGCTGTTGATGAAGTCGTCATCGACATGCAGGAAGCTGGTCGCGCCTTCCCATACCGCCCACGCCTTGGCCGCTTCCAGCCGCGTGGTTTCGTCCTCGCTGGTCAGGCGGCGATGGAAGGCCGAAATCAGGTCGTGGCGCTCCACGACCGGAATCGGCTCAAGGTAATGCTCCCACGCATCCGGGAACAGGCGGTTGGCACCTTCCTGGTAGAACCATTCCAGCTCCCAGCGGCGCAGCATGAAGATGCCGCGCAGGACCAGTTCGGTCACGCGCTGCGGATGGGTTTCGGCGTAAGCCAGGGCCAGGGTCGAGCCCCAGCTGCCACCGAACACCTGCCAGCGATCGACCTTGAGATGCTCGCGCAGCTTCTCGATGTCGGCGACGAGGTCCCAGGTGGTGTTGTCCACCAGGTCCGCATGCGGGGTGGAACGGCCGGCGCCACGCTGGTCGAACAGGATGATGCGGTACTTCGACGGGTCGTGGAACTGGCGCATCTTGTCGCTGCAGCCGCCGCCCGGACCGCCATGCAGCATCACCACCGGCTTGCCGTCCGGGTTGCCGCACTGTTCGAAATACAGCGTGTGGCGGTCGTCGACCTTCAGGGTGCCGATGTCGTAGGGGGTGATGGCGGGATACAGCGTACGCATGCTTGCAGCTCCAGGGTGATGCCCTGCCAAGGCAGGAGAACCACCATTCTAGGCCGGGCGCTGGCCCAGAGTGATGCGGTCACGCTGCTCCAGGTCCTGCGCGGTCTGCACCTGTGCAAAACCAGCCGCTTCGAACAGCGCACGGATCGCCTCGCCCTGGTCCCAGCCGTGCTCGATCAGCAGCCAGCCACCGGGCAGCAGGTGCAGCTGGCCGTCGGCAATGATGCGGCGGATGTCATCCAGCCCATCGGCGCCCGAAGCCAGCGCGGTGGCCGGCTCGAAGCGCAGGTCGCCCTGCTGCAGGTGCGGGTCATCGCTGGCGATGTAAGGCGGGTTGCTGGCAATCAGGTCGAAGCGCTGGCCCTGCAGCGGCGCATACCAGTCGTGGCCGCCTTCGGCGAAGCGCACGTTGCGCAGTTCATGACGGGCGGCATTGCGCGCTGCCACGGCCAGCGCACCCGGGCTGGCATCGGTGGCCAGCACCTGCGCCTGCGGCCGCTCGCTGGCCAGCGCCAGCGCGATCGCACCACTGCCGGTGCCGAGATCGGCCACCTGCAGGTCGCAGTCCGGCGGCAGGCGCTCCAGCGCCAGTTCCACCAGCAGTTCGGTTTCCGGGCGCGGTATGAGGGTGGAGGGGGCCACCTCCAGGTCCAGGGTCCAGAAGCCGCGACGGCCAGTCAGGTAGGCGACCGGCTCGCCAGCCACGCGGCGGGCCAGCAGTGTCTCGAACGCGGCCAGATCGGTGGCCGACAGCGGATCGGTGGCGTGGGCGAACAGCCAGCTGCGCGGGCGGTCCAGCACGTGCAGCAGCAGCAGTTCGGCCTCGTGGCGGGCGTCGATGCCGACGAGGCGGGCACTGGCGTCGGCTACGGCCTGGCGCAGGGAGGGTTCTGTTTTGGAGGACATGCCTCAATTGTAGGGCCGGGCCCATGCTCGGCTGTTTTGAAGGCAGCCGAGCGTGGGCTCGGCTCTACAAAAGCCGTGATTCGTTCAGGTTCGGCGGGGCGGCATAAGGAGGGGCTATCGGCCCATCTTCATGCTCCGCCATGGTTTCCCTTGTCATACGACTACTTGCAGGCTGGCAACGCTTGATTCACGGCAGGCTCATTGCACTTCAATAGACTCCATCTATCAAACAGATGAAATCAATGCATTGTTCTTATTACCAATGAATCGGTAACCTAGCCCCTGTCGATTCACCCACTCCCCTTCACCAGAGGAAAAACGATGTCCCTCATCAACACCCAGATCCAGTCGTTCGAAGCCAACGCCTACCACAACGGCGAGTTCATCAAGGTTTCCGATGCCAGCCTGAAGGGCCAGTGGTCCGTCCTGATCTTCATGCCGGCCGCCTTCACCTTCAACTGCCCGACCGAGATTGAAGACGCCGCCGAGCACTACGCCGAGTTCAAGAAGGCCGGTGCCGAGGTCTACATCGTCACCACCGACACCCACTTCTCGCACAAGGTGTGGCACGAAACCTCGCCGGCTGTCGGCAAGGCCCAGTTCCCGCTGGTCGGCGACCCGACCCACAAGCTGACCCGCGCCTTCGGCGTGCACATTGAAGAAGAAGGCCTGGCCCTGCGCGGCACCTTCATCATCAACCCGGAAGGCGTGATCAAGACCCTGGAGATCCACTCCAACGAGATCGCCCGTGACGTCTCCGCGACCAGGGTCGGCAGGCCGATGCCCAGGTTCACATAGGCACCGTCGGTCAGTT
>NZ_JBNNHG010000063.1:0-20479 GCF_050268705.1 Stenotrophomonas sp. NPDC077659
TCAAATTCTGCAAATACGCTCACCGCTACTTGGCCGAGGCGCAATGGCGTTTCAACCGACGCTTTGACCTGTCAGCACTGGTGCCCCGCCTGCTGGTCGCAGCCGCACGGATCAGACCTTGGAACGAGCGCGCCTTGCGCAATGTCCCTGTCTTTCCAGCTGAAGCATCGTGCTAATCAGGAAATGGTATGGAAATACCTTGTTCTGATCGTCTCACTTCTTTATCCCGCCTACGCAAAATCGCAAACCTATCCTGTAACTGGTTTGGGCCAGTGCGTTGACTTCATCTCCGCTGCATCCACCACGCTCACATCACAGATCCAGGCGCATGCGGGCGTCAGAGCGTATGGTCTACCACCCAGCTATGATCCGCTTACCGCAAAAATACTGGTCCCGCCGTATTCGTGTGATAGCTTTGATCTGCCTGGGCTCTACAAGACGGTAGGCTACCTCAGTCATGAGCTTGGCCACCATGTGGCTGGTGTACCAAATATTGATGCTCCGATCACCAAGGCCCAGTATGTTGAAAGGAATTGTGTGTGGGAAGCCAAGGCCGTTGTCAATAACGCGATCGTGAGTGATCAGATTCGAGGATTTTCGGAAGGGACCGTCGAGATTCCTCTCATTTCAGAGAATTCCGCGACGCTATGGGGCATGTGGTCAGGTGGGGCATCCCTTGCCGATATTGGCAAGGCATTCTGTGACAACAACCATGTCGCGTCGGGAAAAACCTATACCAAGCAGCATGAGGACTACTACGATGCCAACTATCCTTGGTGATTTTGTTAGGGCGTCAGTGAAATCATTGCTGGCCTTGCCCATGATTGTTCCGCTCGCCGCACTTGCGGCAACCTCGCCCCCTCAGGCATGGAGTCTTTCGGCAAAAAATTCGCAGATCGAGGCACTCGATTACATCGAGCGACTGGAATTGGCGCGAAGTGCGGGGCCGGATGCCGCCGCTGATGCTTTGGGTATAAAAAGAGGCTTGCTTGCTGAGGTCGGGACTGCTTCCGGGACCGTTCGTAATTTCGGCGGTATTAAGCTTGCCACCGAACTGGACCAACGATCAGGCCAGACTACGATCATCGTGAGAGCATCGGGTGGGTGTATTGATCGGGACGTCGCGAAGGCAAAACTTGTACTTGGCAAGATTGTGTGGGCGCCGCTGGCCGATTCGCCGGCACCGGTTTTCGGTTACGCACACTTCCAAGGTGGTTCAGCATCGACGGTATTTTTTGACGCAACGGGTTCAAAGTGTTTGACAGGCGTCAGGATCGAAGATCCGACCAGATTGAAGGGGGCAATTGAAGCCGCTTACAAGCAAGAAGTGTCGAAGTAAGTCGGTTTCCAATCTAAAGGGCTTGCCAGGCCGAAGATGGGCCTGGCAAGCCAGCGCTCGGAAGAACGTGCATCGGTGTTCCCCAGAGATGCTCGGGGGGGCTGGAGGCTGCTCAAGGCTTTCAGCAAGCCTGTCTTCCATGACCTTTGGCCATGGGGCCGCGCACCGCACAGGCCTAGCATCGAAGGTTCTACCGTTGCTGGAACCTGCCTGATGAAGACCCGTGCCCTGGTGATGTCCGTGCTGTTCGCGCTGGCGGCCACGCCTGCGCTGGCGCAGACCTCGCCGCCGGGCGATGCCGCGGCCCCAGGACTGCTGCGCATCGACGTGGATGCACGTGACCTTGCCCGTCGCATCTTCAAGGTGACCGCCACCGTGCCGGTCAAGTCCGGCCCGGTCACCCTGCTGTACCCGCAGTGGATTCCCGGCAACCATTCGCCCACTGGCCCGATCGACAAGCTGGCCGGCCTGCGCGTGACCGCCAACGGCAAGCCGCTGGCCTGGCAGCGCGATCAGTTCAACGTGTATGCGTTCAAGGTCGACGTGCCGCAAGGTGTGAGCGAGATCGTCGCTCACTTCGATTTCCTCTCTTCGCAGGGCGGCAGCCAGGGCCGGGTGGTGATGACCCCGGAAATGCTCAACCTGCAGTGGAACGCCAATTCGCTGTACCCGGCAGGCGTCGACGCGCGCAACCTGCAGGCGCAGGCCAGCGTAACGCTGCCCAAGGGCTGGGGGTATGCCACTGCGCTGGAAACCGCGCGCCGCGATGGCGACACCGTGGTCTTCAAGCCCATTTCCTACGACCACCTGGTCGATTCGCCGCTGTTTGCCGGCGAGCATCACCAGCGCATCGATCTGGACCCCGGTGCGAAGGTGCCGGTGCATCTGAACGTGTTCGCCGACGACGCAAAGTCGCTGAAGCCGACCGACGCGCAGATCAAGCTGCATCGCGCATTGGTGCAGCAGGCCGACAAGCTGTACGGCGCGCGCCACTACGACCACTACGAATTCCTGCTGGCCCTGACTGACCGCCTTGGCGGCATCGGTCTGGAACACCATCGTTCCAGCGAGAACAGCGCGGCCCCCGGCTACTTCACCGAATGGGACAAGAACGCGTGGATGCGCGATCTGCTGCCGCACGAGTACACCCACTCCTGGAACGGCAAGTACCGGCGCGGTGCGGACCTGGCCACGGCCAACTTCAACGTGCCGATGGGCGACAGCCTGCTGTGGGTCTACGAAGGCCAGACCCAGTTCTGGGGCCAGGTGCTGGCCGCGCGCTCGGGCCTGTGGTCGGCCGACCAGGCCCGCGACATGCTGGCCAATGTCGCGGCCACCTATGACCGTGGCCGTCCGGGCCTGGCGTGGCGGCCGCTGCAGGACACCACCAACGACCCCACCATCGCCCAGCGTCGCGGGCTGGCCTACCGCAACTACCAGATGAGCGAGGACTACTACTCCGGCGGGCAGATGCTGTGGCTGGACGTGGAAGGCAAGCTGCGCGCGCTGAGCGGCAACCGCCGCAGCCTGGATGATTTCGCACGTACGTTCTTCGGTGTCGGCAACGGCAAGTGGGACGTCAATACCTACACCTTCGACGATGTGGTGGCGACGCTCAATGGCATCGCAGCCTACGATTGGGCCCGTTTCCTGCGGGAGCGTCTGGATGGCCATGGCGCGCTGACCGGTGGCCTCGAACGCGCCGGCTGGAAGCTGGCCTACCGCGAAACGCCGAACGAGGCCTACAAGGCGCAGGAGAAGCGCGCCAAGGCCGCTCTCCTGGCGTACTCGCTGGGTGCCACCGTGCTCGACACGGGCGTGGTCGGTGATGTGATCTGGGACAGCCCAGCCTTCAACGCCGGCCTGGCACCGGGCATGAAGGTGATTGCCGTAGGTGGGCGTGAATACAGCAGCGAGCGTCTGAAGGATGCCGTCGCCGCCGCGGCCAAGGACAAGGCGCCGATCGTGTTGCTGGTCAAGCAGTTTGACCGCATCGAGACGAGGAACATCGACTACCACGGTGGCCTGCAGTACCCGGTGCTGGAACGCATCGCAGGCAAACCGGACCGCCTTGCCGAGTTGTGGAAGGCACGATGATGCACGGGCGCCGCGACGGCCTGATCCTGCTGGCAGCGATCCTGGCCATCGTCGGCGCCTTTTTGCACGGCGATGGCCGCTGGCTGCATTGGCTGGCCAAGCCGGCGACCACGCTGCTGATCGCGGGCATCGCCTGGCAGGCCCGGCCGGCTGCATCGCCGTCGTACCGGCGCGCGGTGCTGCTGGGCATGCTGTTGTCCTGCGTGGGCGACATCGCGCTGATGCTGCCGGTGGATGCGTTCGTCCCAGGGCTGGTCGCGTTTCTGCTGGCGCACGTCTGCTACATCGTCGCCTTCCGCGCAGGCCTGCACGCGGGTCGTGGCTTGATGGCCGCGTTCGTGCTGCTGGGGGCGTTCGCCGCGCTCAACGTGCTGGGCCTGTGGCCACACCTGCCGGCACCGATGCGCATTCCTGTGCTGGCGTACGTGGTGGTGCTTGCATCGATGGCGGTGCTTGCGCTGGCACGCGCGTGGGCACGGCCGCAGGCGGCTGCGCCCGAGTTGTGCAGCGCACGCTGGGCGGCGGTGGGGGCGTTGTTGTTCGTCGCCAGTGATTCACTGCTGGCCTGGGACCGTTTTGCCGGTGGCCTGCCGCTGGCCAGCCTGCTGGTGCTGTCCACGTACTACGCCGCGCAGTACGTCATCGCCCGCTCGGTGGGCCGACTGCGTATGTAGCGTCGAGCCATGCTCGACTGCTTTTTCCAACAGCAGCCGAGCATGGCTCGGCTCTACAGAAAGCAGGTCAGCGGAACTGCAGCGTAAACAGGAAATAGCGCCCCA
The DNA here is from genome assembly GCF_050268705.1 of Stenotrophomonas sp. NPDC077659. Classification (NCBI taxonomy): domain Bacteria; kingdom Pseudomonadati; phylum Pseudomonadota; class Gammaproteobacteria; order Lysobacterales; family Lysobacteraceae; genus Stenotrophomonas; species Stenotrophomonas sp. NPDC077659. The sequence goes on from NZ_JBNNHG010000063.1 coordinate 4,216, forward strand.
GCGGATCATCCAGCCCGGCAATCTGTCCGCCGCTGCCGACCAGGTAGTTCACCGGCGCGGTATCCAGCAGGTTGTGCACGTCCAGCGCGGCCACCACGCGCGGGCTCAGCGTGCGCGCCAGGTGCAGGTTCCAGCGCAGCTGCGCGGGGTTCATGCAGCGATGCGCCTCGTGCTGTGCCTGCGGGCAGTCCTCACCGGCCAGCCACGCGCGCGTGCGGCCCACGCGGTTGCCGCGCAGGGCGATGTCCCACGCCGGGTTCTGCCACTGCACGTTGATGACGCCGGCAACCGCAGGCGTGGCGTGGCCGCGCAGGTCAATCGATTCACCCTGCGTGCGGTCGCGGCGCAGCGTCTGCTGCTTCAGTGCATCCAGCGAGAACCGCCATTGGCCATCGCGGCCGGCGTCGATGCGGTACTCGCCACGCAGTACCCAGTTGCGTGAGGTGGTGCGGCCGATGTTGTCGAAGGACAGGCGCAGATCACGCAGGCGGCCGCGCTCGTCCAGTTCCCACGTATCGGGGTTCCACAGCGCATCGTTGGGTTGCAGCGCGAGGATTTCGTTGCGCAGTTCAACGATGTTGTGGGTCAGCGTCAGCGAGAACGTGTCTGTCGGCGTCCAGCTGGCCGCCAGCGAATGACTGCGCGAGGTCTCGGCGCGCAGCGCATCGTTCTCCACCACGTCCACCCGCACCGCGCAGCCGCCGTCACGCAGGGGGCGCGCACACGTCGGAAGGGCATCCGAAGGGGGCAGGGCGTACAGGCCGAAGTAGGCTGGCGGGCGCCGCTGTTCGAACAGGCTGGGGGCGCGATAGCCGCGGCCGCTGGCCAGCAGGAACGACCACTGCGGGCTGGGGGTCCAGCGCAGGCCGGCACGTGGGGAGAACGCGTTCTCGCCGCCATCGTGGTCGAGCCGCGCGGCCAGGTCGGCCCGCAGCGTCGGCGTCAGTGGCAGGCCCAGTTCGGCATAGGCGGCACTGCTTTCGCGCGACAGCCGCCGCTGTTCCAGCGGCATGCCCAGGGCCAGCTCACCTTTGCCCAGCAGCGGGTCGGGCAGCGACAGCCAGCGCTCCTGGCGCAGGTCGATGCCGGTGGCCAGCTGCGCCTTGCCGCCCGGCAGTTCCATCAGCTCGCGCTGTATGTCCCACCAGCCCTGCAACTGCGTAGTACGCCCGCGGTTGCGGATGGAGGGAAACAGATCCTCGGCCAAGCCCGGTGGCAGGGTGGAAAAGCCCGGCAGGAAGTCCAGCGCGAGCGCCGCTTCCAGCAGGCGCTCACTGCGCACGGCGCCGCCGGTACGCAGGTCGACCTGGCTGCGCTGCGCGCTCAATCCGGCCTCCCAACGACGCCCCGTCTGCTCACGCCCAACGCCGACGGTCAGGTCGCCTTCGCTGCTGCGCACGCGCGGCTGTACCTCGCCGCCTTCCTGCAGCACCACGTTCAGCAGCGCACTGCCGAAGTTCAATGCCACCGCCGTGGGCCCCAGTTCGAAGCGCTGGCGGCTGTGGCTGCCACGCGCTTCCACGTAGGCATAGCGGCCTTCGCCACGCTCATGGCGGTAGCGCAGGTAGCCGGCCACCGTGTCTGACGCCGGCTGCAGCGAGCGGGGGCGCACGCTGTCGTACCAGCAGCCGTCCTCCTGCTCCTGCAGGGGGGCGTGGCATTCGGTGGCGGGGTAGTAATCGCCATTGGCCAGGATCAGGCCGATCGGGTACAGCGCGCTGTCGGCGTGCCAGCGGCGGCGGTCGCCGGCCACGTGGTGGATACGGTGCAGGTCGATGCCGGCAAACCAGCGGTCGCCGTTGTCGCGCACGCCGCCGGTGGCGGCCTGCATGCGCTGCTGGTCGCCATCGCCACGGCTGCTGGCCCCGGTCTGCAGGGTGGCCTCGGGGCCTTCGGCCTGGTCGCGCAGGATGATGTTGACCACCCCGGACATCGCGTCGGCACCGTAGATGGCCGAGGCGCCGCCGCGTACCAGTTCGATGCGTTCGACGAAGCTGAGCGGAATGCCGCCGAGATCGGTCAACGCGCCTTCCTCCAGCGACACCATGGGATAGCGCGGCAGGCGGCGGCCGTTCACCAGGAACAGGGTGGCGCGCGGCCCCATGCCATCCAGGCTGGTGGTGGCAGCCGCGCCCACCGGCAGATACAGCGAATCCCCACCGCGCGAGGTGCTCAACGGCGGGTGGCCGTTCATCCCGGGCAGATGGCGCAGCAGATCGAACAGGGTGCCGTAGCCGCTGCGCAGGATGTCCTCGTGCTCGATGACCGTCACCGGCAGGGTGGTCTGCACCGAGGTGCGCGGCAGGCGGCTGCCTGTGACGTGGACCGGCGCCAGCTCCACCTGCGCCGGCCGCTGTGGCGGCGGGGGCGGGGCAGGTGCGGGTGTGGATGGCGCTGCCGCAGGCACCGCGTGGCGACGCAGCACGAAGCCGCCGCTGGGTGTGCGCAGGATGTTGACCGGCGTGCCGGCCATCAGTGCTTTCAGTGCAGCGGCCGGTTCCTGCGCCCCCTGCGTGCCGGCGGTACGCAGATCGGCCAGTTCACGTGCGTCGAACACCAGGGCCTGGCCGCTCTGCCGCGCCCACTGCTGCAACGCAGGTACCAGCGGGCCGCTGGCAATGCGGTATTCAGTGGTGGCTGGGGCAGCCGGTGGGGATGCAGTGGCCGAACCCAGGGCGCCGGCCGCGGCAAGCCACAACAGGACCATCAGGCCCTGTCGCCGTGCCCCGGTGGTTGGCATCCGGGCCGCCTCAGTAAGTGCGGCGCAGTTCCAGCGCGCCATCCTTGCGCGGCTGGCCAGCGATGGACCACCCCAGTTCCAGGGCGGACAGCAGTTCGTGTGCATCACCGGCACGGAAACTGCCACTCACCGCCAGGTCGGCGATGTCCGGGTCCGCGATCACCAGCGGCGTGCTGCCGTAGCGGTTCATGCGCTCGACCACGGTGGACAGCGGTGTGGCATCGAACACCAGCCGCCCCTCGGGCCAGGCCTCGGCCGCAGCGGTGGTGGCCAGCTGCGGACCCGGCTGGATGCGGCCGGACGGCAGCACCTGCAACTGTTGGCCGGGGGCCAGCGTGTGCTGGGCACGGCCGCTGGTCACTTCCACCGCACCTTCCAGCAGGGCCACTTCCACCCGGCCGTCGTTCAGGCGTTCGACCTGGAAGGTGGTGCCGATGTCACGGATGCTGCTGCCACCCGCCTGCACCCGCAGTGCGCGGAGGGACGCGGCCACCTGGAGCTGCACGCGGCCCCGTTCCAGTTCCAGCTCGCGCTTGCGCCAGCCGAACCGGGCGCTCAGCGTCGTGCTGGCGTCGAGGGTGGCGATGCTGCCATCGGCCAGCGTGCGTACCTGCGGCAGGTGGCTGGCGTTGGCGTAGATCTGCGGCGTGGGGTTGCCGTCGGTGTAGACCATCCAGCCCATGCCCACGGCCAGGCAGATGCCGGCCGCCGCCGCTACCGAAGGCAGCCAGCGTCGTGCAGGCGCGCGTGCGGTGCGTGCGGCAGCGGTGCGCAGCCACGGGTCGCCGGACAGGCCGGCGCTGCGCTGGTGCAGCGTCTCGGCCTGTACCCAGGCTTTGACGTGGGAAGGATCTTCGGCCAGCCAGTCTTCGAAGGCCTTGCGCTCGGTCGAGGTGCAGTCGGGGGCCTCCAGACGGGCCACCCAGGCGCTTGCGCGTTCAAACAGCAACGTGTCATCCATGTAGGCGTCGCGGGTCACTCGCTATCTCCATCAGTGTGGAGAGGATTGCCGCCCAGCTCCTTGCGCAGGCCCTGCAGGGCACGGGCGATGTGTTTTTCCACCGTCTTGGCGGTGATGCCGCAATGCCGGGCGATCTGTGCATAGCTCATCCCGGTGATGCGGTTGAGCAGGTACACCTCGCGGGCACGTTCGGGAAGCTTGAACAGTGCCTGTCGCAGCAGGGCGATCATCTGTCCGGATTCTGCCTGACGCAGCGGATCGGGAGAAGTGCCGCGAGGCTCCTCGCTGCCATCGCGTTCATCCAGTGCCAGGTGGCGGCGCGCCTGCGGTGCGCGACTGCGGTCGGCCAGGCGGTTGCGGGCGATGCGGTACAGCAGCAGGCGCAGCGTGTCGTTGTCATGCCCGCGATAGCGGATCAGCCGTTCCATGCAGTCCTGCGCGATGTCCTCGGCGTCTTCCCGGCTGACGCCGCGCGTGCGCAGGAAGGCGCACAGCGGCGCACGTTCCTCACGCACGAACGCGGCGAACGCATCAGGAACCCCGGCCGGGTCCGGCGTGCGACGGGACAGGGGGGAGAGGGCGGACAGGGCTGAGGTCTCGAACGAAAAACGCGTCATCGAGTTTTACAAGACGATGACCCCAGGGGGAAGCCCGCAGCGTTTGCTGCGGGATTGATGAATGCATTCATATTTTAGTGCAGCCGCCGCTGGGGGAGATGAGCGCCCTGCTGCGTTCTGCTTTCGTCCCGCGTGGTGCGGGTTTGGAGAGAGAGACCGCAATGAAGCATTCGAAGTTGAGCCTGGCCCTGGCCGGCCTGGTGGGGATGGCAACGCTGGGCGCGTTCAGCGACGCAGGGGCGATGAACTACCACGTGCAGGACGATCGCGTCGTTCTCAGTGGTGGCGTCACCTTCGCCGACGTCGTCGCGCTTCCGGCCCTGCTGGCCAAGGCGCAGGCCGAAGGCCGGCCGATCCGCGAAGTCGTGCTGCGCACCTCCAACGGTGGCGCGCTGATTGCCGGTGAATGGCTGCAGGCCGTGATCCGCACCAACGGACTGGACACCATCGTGTCCGGCCACTGCATTTCGTCGTGCTCGATCATGCAGTCCGGTGGCGTCAACCGTTACCTGGCCGGCGACCTGCCGGTGGTCGATTCGGTGCAGATCCATGCGGCCAGCAGCGGCGGTCGCATCACTTACGCGCCCTCGCCGCGGATGACCGAGATCTACACCGGCAACTATGGCGGCGGCATGGATGCCGGCCTGCTGCACAAGGCCATGTATGAAGTGGTGGCGCCCAACGGCCTGCTGGTGTTCCGCGACCCGGCCCGCACCACCGGTACCTCGGTCAGCTTCGATCCCGATGGCAGTGGCCGCAGCCTGCAGCTCTTCCCGGGCCAGGACATCTACAGCAACAACATCATCACCGGGGCCGGTTACCGCGATCCGGGCGATACGCTGACTGTCACCGGCAACGTCAGCGGTGACATCAACCCGGGCTACCTGTCCACGGCACGCCAGCTGCAGGCATTTGTCGAGGATGATTTCGCGCGCTGGAACGACGCCGAATACGACACCACCTACATCAACTACGCCGTCACCATCTACAACGCCGCCAGCAATGGTCCCAATGGTATCGGCGCGTTCTCGGTACAGGATTACCTCAACGATGCCGGCATCCAACAGGAACTGCTGGGCCAGCTGCGCCTGGCCGACCTCGACGCCTCCGCGCTGGCCAACTCGGCCGGCGTGATCCGCGTCGCCAAGGGCGGTACCTGGCGCACCTCGGCCACCACCGGCGCAGATTTCATGCTGGTCGATGGCGGCACCATCGCCCTGGAAGGCGGTGCACTGCGCGCGCCGGAGGTGCGGGTGATGGCCGGCGGCCTGGTGGTCGGCCATGGCGACATCGCCTCGCTGGAGACCGACACCGACGCCCTGCTGGATGCCAGCGGCCCGTCGCTGCGCGAGGATGGCTTCAACCGCCTGCGCGTGTACGGCACGCTGATGCCGCGCGGTGGCGACCTGGTCACCCATGGCTACGTCAACATCATGCCCGGCGGCAACGTGCTGTTCGATGTCACCGAAGCCGGTGGCAGCGACGCCGGCCGCCTGCGCGTTGGCAGCTTCTACAGCGGCGGGCAGAACGATGGCGCACTGGTCATCTCGCCCGGCGCGCACCTGGAATTGAACGTCGCCCAGGGGTTCTACGCCAGCAACTACCAGCGCGAGCTGGTCACCGGCCCGATCTACGAGGATGGCTTTGCCGATGCCGTGCGCCTGGGCGATACCGGCTACAGCGCGAGCATCACCGACAACGAAGTCTTCCGCCCGCGCCACAACTCGCTGCTCAGCTTCAACATCTACCAGAGCGAAGACGGCCTGTCGCTGACCGCCAACCCGGGTTTCGACCAACTGGCGCAGCTGACCGCCAGCAACGGCAACCAGAGCCTGGGCGTGGCCCTGGCTGCGGCGGGTGAGCGGCAGGATGCCGGCTTGAAGTCGCTGCTGGGCGCGCTGCAGTTTGCTGACCGCGATGTCATCGCGCAGCAGGCTGGTGCCCTGCGCGGTGATGCACACGCCACCCTGCGCCTGGCCGACAACGCCCTGCTGGGCAGCATCGGCAGCGTGGTCGCCCAGCATCAGGCCGGTCTGCGCAGTGGTAGTGGCGATGCCGGTGGCCTGGCCGCGCAGGCAGCACAGGCCGCCTCGGCACAGCCGGGCATGGCCAACGGCAGCCTGTTCAACCAGTTGGCGATACATCTGGTGGAGCCCGCCGCGCAGGCCATGGCGGCTTCGGGTGCCGACGATGGCAGCGGCGCGCGTAACCACGGCTTCTGGGGCCGCGGCTTTGGCAGCCACGGGCGCATTGATGGCGACAGCGGTGTGGCCGGGCTGACCCACACCGTGGGCGGCATCGTGCTGGGTGCCGACACGCGCGTGGCCGATGACCGTGTCAGCCTGGGCGTGAGCGTGGCTGCGGCGGACATGTCGACCAAGGCGCGCGATGGTTCCGGCTTCACCGGTGACGTGCGCGCGCTGGATATCGGTGGCTACATCGACGCTACCTATGCGCGTGGCTACCTGTCGGCGGCGGTGCGTTATACCGACCTGCGCCACGACACCCGTCGCGGCATTGCCGGCATCGACGGCCTGAACGATCCGCTGCGCGCCAAGTACAACAACGATGCGATCTCCGCGCGCCTGGAACACGGCTTCAGCTTCACTACCGGCAATGGCCTGGTAGTGCAGCCGCTGCTGCCGGTGGTGGATTACGCGCGCACCTCGGCCACCCGCTTCAATGAAGGGCAGGGCGCGGGCGCACTGGCCGGCCGTGGCGACAGCCTGGAAAGCATCCGCGTCGGCGCCGGCCTGCAGCTGTTCAAAACGTTCAACGGCAGCAACGGCGAACGCATCACCCCGCGCGCCCGCGTGGTCTGGCAGAAGGAACTGGGCGACACCCAGGCCCGCTACAGCACCGGCTTCGCCGCCGCCCCGGACCTGGTGTTCGGCAGCAGCAGCCAGACGCTGGGCGAGCAGGTGCTGGCCTGGAACCTGGGCGTCACCAGCCGCGCCAGCGACCGCCTGTCGGTGCTGGTCGATTATGTCGGCGAGCGCCGCGATGGCCAGGTAAAGAACGGCGTGATGCTGGGCCTGGGCTACGCGTTCTGAGTGAAGGGCGCACCGGCGGCAGGACCGCCGCCGGTGCGCTATGGTCTGCGCAGGATTCCCGTGCAGGCCCGCCCATGCAGATTGCCGTCTTCAGCGCCCGTCCCTATGACCGCCGCTTCCTGGAAGAAGCCAATGCGCGCGACGGCGCCGGGCAGGGCTTCCAGTTCGTCCATTTCGATGCTGCGCTGGATGTGCATACCGCGGCACTGGCGCAGGATTGCGCCGCCGTCTGCGTATTCGTCAACGACCGCCTCGATGCCCCCGTGCTGCAGGCGCTGCATGCACTGGGCGTGCGCGCAGTGCTGCTGCGCTGCGCGGGCTTCAACAACGTCGATCTGGCCGAGGCCTCGCGCCTGGGCCTGTTCGTCGCCCGCGTGCCGGCCTATTCGCCGGAAGCCGTGGCCGAACATGCGCTGGCCCTGGTGATGACCCTCAACCGGCAGACCCACCGCGCCTACAACCGCGTGCGCGAGGGCAACTTCATGCTGGATGGCCTGCTCGGCCGCACCCTGCACGGGCGCACGGTGGGCATCGTCGGCACCGGCAAGATCGGCCTGGCCACCGCGCGCATCTTCCGTGGCATGGGCTGTACCGTGCTGGGCCATGACCCGTATCCATCGGCTGACTTCGTTGGCGTGGGCGAGAGCGTGGCGCTGGACGAACTGCTGGCGCGCGCGGACATCGTTTCGCTGCATTGCCCGCTGACGCCGGACACCCAGCACCTCATCAACGACGCCTCGCTGGCGCGGATGAAGCCTGGCGCCATGCTGGTGAACACCTCGCGTGGCGGGCTGGTGGATACCCACGCGGTGATCCGCGCGCTGAAGTCGCGTCGGCTGGGCCATCTGGCCATCGACGTCTACGAGCAGGAAAGCGCGCTGTTCTTCCAGGACCTGTCCGGCGAGATCATCGACGACGAGGCCTTCCAGCGCCTGATGACCTTCCCCAACGTGCTGGTGACCGGCCACCAGGGGTTCTTCACCGTGGAGGCGCTGCAGGAGATCTCGGCCATCACCCTGGGCAACCTGGCCGATTTCGCGGCGGGGCGGGCATGTGCCAACCGGGTAGGGGCGGATTGACCAGCGGGGTAGGCTGCCCGTAAAATCGCCTGCTCAGCCGGAATAGCTCAGTTGGTAGAGCGGCGCATTCGTAATGCGTAGGTCGCAGGTTCGACTCCTGTTTCCGGCACCATGCTTCCCTATCGCTTACAAATCAGCGATTTACGATGCCCTGCGGTACACATGCGGGGTACAGTTAGGAGCACTGCGGTACGATCCTGAGAAGCCCACTTCTGCTCACTGCTCTGCTGTTTGCGCAGATTCTCTAAGGGCTGTTCGATCCCCCGATTCTGAGTTTCCTGCTGGACGCACTGCGCGGCCGAGTGTGTCAAGTGCAGCCCAAATCGAGGCCAGCGAGGGATGCCTGCGACGCTCGCGACAAGAGCTAGGCTGGACGACCTCGTTGGCGATTTGTTCGCTTACAAGGCCTGCGAGAGATCGATAGGTCACCTGATTGCGGGCGATTCCCGAAGAGTGGATGCGTTGCCACCAACACCTCTCGCAGCCGCGCAACCAAGATCTCACGGCATCGAACTAGGTTGCTTGCCTAGCAGGTAGGCCTGACTAAAACCAAGCCGCGCCGGCTGTCCCTCCAGGATCGAGCAGGAAATGTGCCCGCCCTGGGGGGATAGTCCTAGACCAGGCATGTATGGGAAGCGGTGTCTCCTATTGGCCGGAAGCAGACATTTGGACGGCTTGGCGGCAAGCCCGGTGGTAACGTCCGCCTTCGACCCATAGCGGCCACTGGTGCCGCCGCCGAGCTTGATACTGGGTCCAGCTATACGCTGGCTTGTTAGCCGGACTCAGCCGCCCTAAGATTGGGCTGTATCAAGGGGAAAGCCAACCATACGTTGAATTGTTAGGTAAGTCGTAGTGCCGGCCCCAAGGGATCGTCTATCGGGTAGTTAGGCACCGCACACATGTCAAGGGGGCTACATGTCAGATTTGGCGCAGGATAGGTCAGTAGATCAAGGAACTAACGTCGGTAGGTTCTTAGCCAACCGTGGTGTCATCGTGGTGAAAGAGAATCGGCCTGCGGGCCGCTGCAAGGGTGAGCACGGCGATTCGATAGCCGCAGAGACATTGATCCTCAACGTGATCAAGGGAGCCAAGAAGGACACCAGCTACGGGGTACGCTTGGAAAGGATCGATCAAGATGGCGACACTGACTCTGCGGTGTTCTTAGATCACGATGAATTGCCGGAGTTGATCAATGCTATCGACTTCATCGCGCATACTGCCGTCGAACTTTCCGGACAGGACCGTGATTACACTGAGGTCACTTACTCCACTAAGGACGGCGCAACGTTCGGCTTCTATCACAGCGACCAAGAACAGTTGGCCTTCTTGAAGCTCTCGGATCATCGCAGCTCAACTTTTTTGCCCGTCAACCGACTTGGAGTTCTAAAGCAGATGCTCCAAGAGGCGCGGGCGCACTTGCAATCGTGCGGAGCATCCGATGATTAGCCATTTTTTCCTGACAATGAATTGAATCCGGTGCCGCTTTGCGGTGGGGCTTAACCACAGCGTTGTGCAGCTGATCTACCGCTCGCTAACGCTTAAGAGGAGGAAGTACGTGGCAACGGAAATCACGGGTACCTATACGGTCGTCATCGCTCCAAGCAAAGAGAAACTGCTGAGTGAGGTCAACGGCTTGATTGAGGCCGGCTGGACGCCTCAAGGAGGACTCAGCATCGAGTACCCTGCCAACGCTGCATTGCCTATGTACGGCCAAGCCCTGGTAAAGGGCATTACAAGCGACGCAGGCTGAGCATGGCTTCCGCCAACCACCCCGTAAGCAAATACACGATTGAGCTTGCTCCGAGCAAAGATGCGTTGGTGCGGAAGGTCAATGAACGCCTTGCAACCGGATGGGAGTTGCAAGGGCCTCTTTCCATCAAGTATCCAACGAAGGCTTTGCTTCCTATGTATGGGCAGGCGCTGGTCTGGAGAAAGGATTCTGCCCCTCCCGAGTTTGCGGCAGGCAGCTCCGGCTGCCTCGGAGTCGTCCTTCTCTGTGCCGCCCTTCCCCCAGCAGCTATCCTTGCCGCTCCTTTTCTTTAAGTAGTCGTGGTGGGCTAACAAGCAGTGGCATAACAATTGCTTCAGGCCGAGGCCGTTTTTCGGCTCGGCTTGGTTCCGGAGTTGGTGAAGGTCCGTTCCTGGCCGGAAGCTGCCTCTAATCTGGTCGTAAGGTAATGAAGCGCTACGCTTCACAACGCTGCCTGGGAACTTATAGTGGCCATTGCGATTCCCCAGGACTACTGGTTGACCCTCTGATGGATCGAGCTCGAAATTTCTACAAGGAAAGGGAGGCAGCATGGCTCGAAACGCATCTGGGGCAGCTGGGCTGGTGTTGGTCGGATTTTTCGCATTACTTGTCGCAATGTGCAACGGGGGCGGGCAGCGCGACTCACAGCGCTCCTCAGTGGCCCAGGCACCGGTCGCGCCCCCGGCTCCGACGGAACCCTCTCGTACGGAGATGACTGAGATGCAGTTTGTGTCAACCAGTACCCTCAACCAACGATCTTCTCCTAACGGACAGATCATCGGAAAGCTCGCCGGTGGCGATTCTGTTGTGGTGTATGAACGGAAGGGAGAGTGGGCACGAGTGTCGGCTCAGGGCGCCCCTACCAAATGGGTCAGCTCGAAGCTCCTTTGCAGCGGACGTGGCTGCTACCGGCCCACTAATCGACCCGTGTCACCCTCGCGCGAAAAATTTCGGCCCGCACGTAGTGATTATTCTGATGGGAGCTGTCCGTGCTCTGGATCACGCGTCTGTATTGGTCCCCGCGGCGGACGCTACTGCATTACGTCTGGAGGAAACAAGCGTTACGGTGTTTGACCAAGCGGGCTGCCGACGTCTGCTGCTGGCCGATAGCAGGCTCTTAGCGAGAGACCCTTCTAAGTTGGACAAGCGTGAAGGGAGCCGTGTACGAGATGTCCCCGGACGCCAGGCCTCCCCTTGACCATTGCAACCAAAGGTTCTCTGCCCTCGCGCAACCGTAGGGCAGCAGAAGTGGAAACTTATAGTTGCGCGTCTACCCGCGTCGATTCCGCTTGTATCCGCCAGTCGAACTGCATCGGTGATTGCCGATAGATTGGATTTTCGATATCTGCAGGGCTGTGCTTTAGTTCTGGTCTGCCCAAAATCAGACTGACGCAATGCTAAAAATCGCACTGGAGCGGCTGCTTCCTGATGAAATTGCCAGGTTTGCAGCAGGAAAAACGGCATACGGCCGATACCTCATGATCTGTCTTCCCTTCCGGACCCGGCTTATAGTGGACCTCGGGAAGCGCTCTGGAACGGTTGTTAGGGGCAGGCGCAAATGAGGCAGCCGCGCCCCTCTAAAGCAAAGCGTGACGCCGTCGTAGCCAATGACGTGCCCTACGGGCCGGTCTCAGGTCAATCGCATCCGCTAGAGGTCCCGATACGGCGTCTCTCTGATCTGATGGGTCCTGACACCACGCTACGCCAGGTTTACGTCCTCATGGCGCTATGGCGCGTAGATGCCTCGGGGTTGTCAGCGGGTAGCATCGAGGAGCAGATGAGCAGAGCTGTCCCTGTTGTCCAAAGCACGATAAGTAGATCCCTGCGCATACTTCGGGAGTTGGGGTTGGTTGAGGTCTTCCTAGCGCCGCAAGACGGAAGGTTTAGGTTGACCCGACTCAGTCCAATGGGCCGGACATTCATGGGTGGTCTTCTGGACCTCGTGCCCCGTGACCGAGAGAAAAAAGCAGACGGGGACACTGGCGTTCCGTAGAAATCTATTCCGACTGGTTAAGGCTGATCGTGAGGAAGAAGGATGCAGTGGCGGAACTACGGACGAAGGGTGACTTTGTGGAAATCGGACTTAGTCCGCGCGCAAGTTTGCATGGAACAGGGCGTAAGCCGCTCTGGGATCGTTGTCTGAGTGATATCTAGACACTTCAAGTGCGCAACGCAGCGACGAACAGAAACGCGGCAACAATACTGACAGTCATAAGGAGAAGGTCGGAGAGTGTCACAAGAGGGCGAGACGACAGCCTAGTGGTCTCGCGGACATTGGCTTGGATAGCTGCGTCGATCAGTTGCTCGATCTGTCGACGGACCTCGCGCTTCTCAAAATCCTGCCTTACAACGGTCATAATGACTTCCCCTTGCCGGTTCTCATGTGCAGACGTGGCTCAACAGGATCGCCGCCGTTCGCTGTGCATTCGGTGTTTTCAAGTCTGCCAAAGGCTCTAGACCGATGGAATCCCGTAGCTTCTGGACTCGTGCGTCCCTGCAAGTAAGCTCTAAAGCTAAACCTTGTGGTTTGCCCAATGCTGTTAGCCGGGAGTTGAAAAGGCAAGGATTGCGGAAGCAAGATGGTACTGCTAACCGAAGTCCGGAGGAAACAGTAGGTCGTTGGAGCTTGGTTGCGCCGGATTTCTCGCTATGCGCTGAGTCGCTGTACGCAGCTCCTTGGCAACATCTTGGTGGCCCGTGGCATGTTGTCCGGGCGAAAAAAAGCCCCCGGCTGCACCTGAGGTCCCTTCAAGGGTCTTCAAGCGCAGCCGGGGGCTTAGTAGTTTCAGGTCGCGAACCGCTCAGGGAGCCGCGATGCTCTTCGCCGTGGGCCTTCAGCGGCTGGGCGGATACTTTGATGGTGTCGTGCATGTTGTTCTCAGTTCTTGATGCCGATGTTGTCGGCCATGTTGTTGATTACGGCGATAGCTGCGGCGATGTGGACGCCGGTTGACTCAAGGCGCAGCAGGGCGGACCTGAAGCCTACTAGCGCCTCACCAGCGGCCATCAGCGCTTCACCACGGGTCACACTGCGGTCGTCCAGTACGGTGGCGGTGGCGTCAAAGGCCGCTCTACGAGTGCGCTCAGTGGCTTCCTGTTGCGCCCTTTCTGCTGCGGCCTCGGCCATGCGCTGCTGCGTGGCTTCATGGGCGCGGCGGGAGACCTCTGCCTCAGCGATAAGGCTTTGTGAGGTTTCCAGCGGGTTGAAGCGCGGTGACTTGGGGCTGTGCCTCACGGTCACAGCGGATTGACCGGGCCGGTGCGCTTGGGCAGCGGCTTGGTGTCCGGGTTGTACTCCATCCGCATACCGCCACCGAACGCGGGGGAGATGTACGTGACCACCGCCGGTGGCGTAGTGGCCGGTGCCTGCGCCGCGACCGGAGACGGTGGACCCTGGTGAGCCGGTGCCGGTGCAACAGTCGCGCGCGGTGCAGCTGGACGTGCCTGCATCGTGACCTGCGCCAGCGGCGGCTGGCCCTGTGCTTCGCGGATCATGTTTGCTTCGACGCGGGCCAGCATCCGGGCAGCTTCAGCTTCCTCTGCCAGTTCGGCGCGCGTCGGCGGTCGTTCCGGTTCGGGCAGCAGCGTCTGACGTTCAGCGTAGCGACGTTCATTCTCATGATTGACCGCCTCCAACTCGGTGAAATACGTGTCCTGCTGGGCGTCTTCCTCGCGCGCATCACGCATGGCGGCGAACAGGTTTGAATCTGCGTTCTGTGTCATCGGGATTTGATCTGGATGGGACGGCGCGGCGACCATCGGATGATCTGCGACGGACGTGGTGAGGACTGGCGGTGGCCACCTGCGATACGCACGGGTGGTCGGTAGTCGGCTTCAGGTGGTGCCGGGGGACGGCTCACGGTGTCGCCTTGGGTGGCGGCATAGTGCGGATGGTGGAGGCCTGAGAGAACGGCGGTTTGTTCGCCACGTTGTGGTGTTCCTATGTGTTTGGATGGCAGGGGTAGGAATGGGCCTGCCAGCGCTCGGTGCGCTTAGTCGCCATTGCGGAGACACGCCGGGCAGGGCAGCGGGTGGACCTGGGCAGCAGGGCGAGGGCGCTTCAGGTCGGGAATTGAGTGGGGTCGGCAGGCGCGGCTTGCTGTGCCGCATCGTGTTCGGCGTTCAGGTGTTCGCGACTTCTTGCTCGGCGCTGGGGTCTTTGCGCGCGGCTACGCAGGCAGACGGCTAACGTTCGTCGCTATCCGGCTCGGGTTCGTATCGGCTCGGGGTCAGGTCACAGGCTGGACACAGCCGGAACAGGCCGCAGGTGCAGGACGGGCGGAATGCGGAGGTGTTTGCGTCGGTGGTCATGGATCACTCGAAAGTAGGCAGGCCTTGGGCGTCGTGACCCACTGGCGCGGGGTTGATGTACGGGGCGGTAGGTGTGGCCGCAGGTGCAACGGCAGGAGACCGTTGGCGGGGCCGCTTGCCGGGCGTCGGGGTGCGGACGGCCATCGCAACGGTGTGGCGCAGTTCGCGGGGCTGCGACGGATCAGCCGGCATTGGCTCGAACAGCTTGCACAGGTGATCGCCTCGGGCCTCTTCGTACCGGTACTGGCAGCGTTTCCAAAGGCGGTGCAGATGGCCGAACACGTTCCGGTCAACGATCACGTCACCGATTTGGAAGCAGACACGGCCCGGTAGCGGAATCTCCTGAGACCGCTTGCCGGGGTTCCGTCCGCGCCTTGGCGGTGCAGTAGCGCGCAGCACTTGATTGCCCATCGCCGCGCGCAGGTTGTCGGGGGTCAGTTCGCCTTTGCCTAGATCCGGGCGTCCGCCGAACGTCTCGACCTGAAGTGCAACCACGGTCATCACCCGCACGGCCATTTCACGGCCTGTCGCGCCGTCCTGCAGAAGGCGATTGAACTGCGCCTGCATGATCCGATCAGAGGTGCGGATGCGGATCAGGTCCTGGAAGAACTGGAACGCCTTGGCGGCTTCCGGTTCCTGCTCCACGCCGATCATCATTGCCACTTCGATGATGGACCGGAACGGCTTCAGTTCGGCGCGGGTGGGCATCCGGCCGTTCGGAGAACGGGTGCGCGCATGGGTGGCCTTGTGCTTCCAGCAGTAAAGGCTGAAAGCCTTACCCAGCGGTGCGCCGCAGGTTTTGCAGCCCCTGTGTTGATCCTTCGGCGGCTTGGGGTGGAACTTACCGGTCAGCGGGTTGCGGACGTTGCCCATGGTGATGGCTCCAAAAATGAAGAAGCCACCGCAGGGGTGGCCTCAGGAGGTAGTGGTGTTGTCCTGGGAGACGGCTTCAGGAAGCTTCAGGCGGCGCTTTCGGTGTGGTTTCTTGGCTTCCACGGCCTTGGCGCGACGCTCCTGCGCGCGCAGGAGAGCGGCTTCCTCCCGCTTGACGTGTGCTGCCACGGCGGTGCGAAGGTAGGCGCGCAGTTCCACGGTCCACTCTACGAGGCGCAGCCGGTCACGCCAGCAGGCCAGATCATCGCGCACCGCCGCCAGTTCTTCTGGTGCATCCGCCAGTTCCTCGCAGGATTCTTCAATCAGAGTCAGGTACGAGGTGATGGCGGCACGAGCGCGCAGGCTGTCGTGATAGGTGTCGGCATCGCGTACCCATTTCCATTGGTCAACGGATACCCGGCCACCAGCGGCAACGGTGCCGTAGACCGCTTCATAGGTGCAATCCGGCGATGCTTCCGGGGTTGCGTAGTTCAGGGCGAGCAGCGGGGGCAAGCTCAGGCGTTCGATTTCAACAACGCGGACGGCTTGGGTAGGGGGCATGGGTGTCTCTCCAAGATGGGTAGGGGGGTGAGCGCGTGAAGCCACCTAGGGAACACCTCAGGCGCAGCAACAGCAGCGACCACCGACCAAAGAGGCAGGCTGCTACTGAAACTGGAGGTGTTCCCAAGGTGGCCTCGGGCGTTGTGATTCAGGGATGGGCGATGATGGTCAATCCATCAACGCGGGAGCTGAAGGCGGGAACAAGAGGGGTGCGGCTCTCCACCTCAAGGGGTGGGATCATGGGGGGGCAAGCTCGGTTCTAGACCCTGCACCCTCGGCTGTCACGTGGGGTGTGGTCTCTACCTCAAGGGGTGGGATC
>NZ_JBNNHG010000064.1:0-20437 GCF_050268705.1 Stenotrophomonas sp. NPDC077659
GTGATGTTCCGACTCAAGTAGTCTACGAGCTGAGAGGTATTTCAGCAGCCTGCTAAGCGTGCTCATTCGTTTCAGGCCGCGCCAGACTGACGGTCCACTGGCCTCCTTCCTGCTGGCGTAGGGTCAGCAGATCGTAGGTCTTCAGCATGCTGAGTAGGCCCGAATGCCCATATGCATTGGGAGAGAAGGACGGGTCTGTTCGTTTGAGGTATTGGCCCAACGGCCCCAGTCCTACCTCGCCTTCTGAGGTGTCTCCAGCCAGGAGCGTGACCGCTTCCACCACGAACTTGGGACGGCGCTTGGGAAGCGGCTTTGTGTCCGCCGCGGTGGGCTCAGCTTTGTTGCCCTCGGCTTTGGCCGGTGATGCATTGGGCCGGTCCTCGCACGGCTCGGTGATTGCTTTGCGCTCCCATTCGAAGAACTGATCGCAAGCGTTTCGCAGGGCCGCTGGCGTCTTGGGCTCGCCGACGATACAGACCGTCGCGCCTCGCTCCCGCAGCTTTCGACACAGGTAAGCGAAGTCGGAGTCACTGGTCACCAGGCAGAAGGTGTCGGCACGGTGATCGAACAACGCCTCTTGAGCATCGAGAGCCAGGGCGATGTCGGAAGTGTTTTTTCCAGAGGCGTATTGGTATTGGAGGCAAGGGGTAAACGCCTGTTGGACGAGCACTTCCTGCCAGCGGTTCGCCAGCGTGGCGTGGTTTCCATACCCACGCCGCAGCACCACGCGCCCGAACTGGGCCACCATCAGCAGGGCGTGCTCCACGATCTCGGGACTGACGTTGTCGCAATCGACCAAAACGGCCACTTTGGTGTCGTGAGGGACTGATCCGTTAGCCATCTTCTTGTCCTTAAGCTGCGATGCGTGCATCCAGGCCGGCGTGCTCCCTCAGCAAGTAGAGCAGGCCCCCCCCGTCGATCAGCTCAATGGGCTTGTCTTTGGCAAAGTTGAAGGCTTCGGTGCCGTAGCCGCTGGTGCAAACCAAGATGCCCTTGCTGGCGCCTTCGTTGAGCATGGTCCCGTAAAGGTCGCGGACCGCGCTGACCCCTACGGTGTCCCGGTAGCGCTTGGCCTGTATGACGACCTTCCCGCCCAAGACGGGCCGGGTGTCAAAGGCCACCGCATCGACTCCGCCATCGCGGGAGCTCCGGGTCAGTTTCGTGTCCAGCCCCATCCGACTGAACAGGTTGGAGACGAGTGCTTCGAACTCGCTGGGGGTCAGATCCAGAAGGTTGGGGCGCGATTCAAGGCCTGAGAGCACGTCCGATTGCGCGATGAAGCGCTTGTCGACCATGTTGAATTCGACGATTGGTTTGATGGCCTGCAATTCATCGGGCCTGTTTGACACTTGAGCACCCAGGCTGCGCAGGCATGCGACTCTCTCCACGCGTTCAAGCCGCAGCTGAAGGAAGGCGGCCTTCGTTGCGCGGACGGACACCACCGGCACCCGAACCTCTTGGCCGGTGGTGGGATCGTGGGTGTCCACCACGCCATTGAAGGTCACCAGCGCCAATGCGTTTGCTTGATCGGCCTCAAAGGCTTCGTGCAAGGTCCTCAGCGCGATTGAGGCAATGATGTCTTGGTAGAGCGATTTGATGTCGCTGGCCTTGCGCGCCTTGGAGTCGATCGCATCGCGTGTTTTGACGTAGCGATAATCTGCTTCGGTGGGGACGACGCCCACCTCGGGCAGGTCATACTCAATGACCAATTCCTTGGATGCCTCGGCATAGGCCAGCTTGAACGCCTGAGGGAAGCCCTCAGAGGGATATTCGGAGCGCGTGAGCACCATGTCGTTGTAGGCCACAACGGCATCGGGCTCGTGAGCCAGGTAGGCGCTCTGAAACTCATCCACTTCAGCGTTTCGGCGGCCAACGTCAGCCTCATAGAGCGCTCGTTCGGTCTCGTGTTGGGCCCGTAGATCGGCCAGCCGTTGCTTCTTTTGCGCTTCCGCGCGATGGAACTGTTCGAGAACCTGCTGGTGGGCTTGATGGGCCGCCGCCAGAGCTGCCAAGTGCCGCTTTGCAGCGCCGGGCCAAAAACGTGAGAAGCCGGTGGGGCCCGGAACCTCGACCTCGACCGGCGCCAACCCCGGAACCAAGTCCTTGGGCACCTTGAAGCCGGGATAGGCATCGGTGTGACGCAGGCTGTCGAAGCTGATGGTGTCGTTCACCGACAGGGTGTGAAGAAGCAGACCCTCCAGTTCCTCCAGCCGGTCTTTGAGCTCGGCGTTGAGGTCGTCTGCTTCCGCCTGGCGATCTTGGAGGTATTCGGCTTTGGCCAAGCGCGCAGCTTCCTTCTCCTGCTTCTCCAGGGCGCGCAGCTCCCGCATCTGTTGCGCAGCAGCCATACGCTCATGGCGCTCCAACTGCCTCAGTTGCGTCGCTTGCATTCGCTGCTGGCGTTTGTTTTCGCGCTGCGCTGCCGCCGCTGCCCGGCCGGCTGCCCGCAGAAACCCTTCTAGGCCGCTCCGTCGTCCCATACATCCCCCTGATGTCGAATATCTAAAGACTAACCTGTCGACGTCCTTCTAACGCGCTTCCTGGGTGTTGGATCGTTCAGAAGGACGCGCAGCGCAGGCAGGTTCAAGCCAAAATCCAGCACCGCCAATCCCGAGGTGTTCTTTCCAGGTCCATGCAGCTTCTCGTGGACAGTGAACTCGCGGCTATACGTGGCGTGGTGCTCGTCGTCCAACTCGTGTCCCACCACCTGGGCCCGCAGCTCTGACGGTACGCCCGCCCCTTGGAGCGACTGAATGACGGTTTTCCGGAGCGAATGGAAGCCGCGCTTGCCGGGCGTCCAGTTCTTGCCCACGGCTTCCAGGTGGCGGCCGAACGCCTTGGTGATCCAATTGCCGGCGCCGTTCTTAGCATCGGGTTTGGCGGCCGGGAACAGCCGCTTTGCATCTGCCGCCCGTAATCCCTCAACCCATTCCTTAAACCCGAGCGTCAGCAGATCAGGGTGAACAGGGACGGTTCGGATGCTGGCATCGGATTTGAGCTTCTGATGCTCCCCTTCATCGGACATGTGGATGCAGAGCAATCCCGCCTCTTCGGTGACATCGCTGGGAAGCAGTTGGCCCACCTCGGCGGCACGAGCGCCTGTGTAAAGACCGATGACCGCCGCCCAGCGGGCCGAAAGCGCCAGTCGCTCGAACGCGGCTGGCGCAAAGAGGGCTTGGACTTGGTGGGTGTCGTAAGGCTTGAAGCCGAACTTTCGCCGAGCTCGCTTCTCTCGGATGGAGTAGCTGACATGCCCAGCGGCAACATTGTCGCCCCTGGGGTAGTAGCCCGAGGCCATGGCCCACTCGAAGAAGCCGCCCTTGCCGCCAATGTAAGACTGCTTGTTGGTCAGGGTGGGGGTTGAGGCGCCCTCTTCGCGCATGTGCTGATACCAGCGGGCCAAGTCCGTGCGCGTCAGCGTGTGGAGCTTGGTCTTGCTCCCGAGGAAGCCGACCAGGGAAACGATGGCCGTGCGCTTGATCGTCCAGGTCTTGGGCAGCGTGTTGCCCTTGAGCGTGGCCAGCCAAGCGTCGCAGGCGTTTTCGAGGGTGATGGGGGTCAGTTTGGACTTCGGGACTGGTGCCGGGGCGGGGGCGGGGGCGCCGTTGACGGCGTCCAGCAACGGGTCTGCGCCCTGGCGCTGCATCTTCTGGAAAAGCCGCAGGTCTTCCTCGTTGTCGATCTGCCAGCGCTCGGTGACCGTGCCATCGGCGGCGCGGGACCGGTGAAGGATCAATTCCTTCAGGTTGTCGGATTGGGTCAGGCGGGCGATCAGTTCATCGGCTTCGCGCTTGCTCAGCTTGTCCACGCGTTGGTCCCTCAACACATCGAAGGCCTGAGCATAGCCCGCAGCAAGGGCCAGCGCGCGCAGCCTGGCCGTGGGCAGGTCGCGGGTGCGCAACGTGCGCTTGAAGACGCGTCGGCCAACCACGCCTTGAAGGTCGGTAGGGACGCGTTGCCGGAAAGCCCAAAGGCCGGTAGGAGAGCGGGTGAGGTGATGGGGGATGCGCATCGAGAGATGTGTCCCGATTTGTGTCCCGCCGAAGGTCACCCCAGAAAAGCAAAAACCCCTGCGTAAACAGGGGTTTGCGTAATCTGGCGGAGAGAGGGGGATTCGAACCCCCGAAGCGCGGTTTAGACGCTTACACACTTTCCAGGCGTGCTCCTTCAACCACTCGGACACCTCTCCGGATCCCTGCCATCGGCAAACGCCTCAGCAGGGGCGCAGAGTCTAGCGGGAGGCGCGGCCGGACACAAGCATCTTGTGGCGGGGTCGGGGGCTGGACAGGCGTGGCACAATGGAACATCCGATGGAAGACGGTGGCCTGATGTCCTATCTCGTGCTTGCCCGCAAGTGGCGTCCGAAGCGTTTTGCCGAGCTGGTGGGCCAGGAACACGTGGTCCGTGCGCTCAGCAATGCGTTGGACAGCGGCCGGGTCCACCACGCGTTCCTGTTCACCGGTACCCGCGGCGTGGGCAAGACCACCATTGCGCGCATCTTCGCCAAATCGCTGAACTGCGAGCAGGGCACCAGCGCTGACCCGTGCGGCCAGTGTGCGGCCTGCCTGGACATCGATGCGGGCCGCTACATCGACCTGCTGGAAATCGATGCCGCGTCCAACACTGGTGTCGATGACGTGCGCGAAGTGATCGAGAATGCCCAGTACATGCCTTCGCGTGGCAAGTACAAGGTCTACCTGATCGACGAAGTGCACATGCTGTCCAAGGCGGCGTTCAATGCGCTGCTGAAGACGCTGGAAGAGCCGCCGGAACACGTCAAGTTCCTGCTGGCCACCACCGACCCGCAGAAGCTGCCGGTCACCGTGCTCAGCCGCTGCCTGCAGTTCAACCTCAAGCGCCTGGACGAGGACCAGATCCAGGGGCAGATGACCCGCATCCTCGCCGCCGAGGAGATCGAGGCCGATTCCACCGCCATCGTGCAGCTGGCCAAGGCGGCCGATGGCAGCCTGCGCGACGGCCTGTCGCTGCTTGACCAGGCGATCGCCTATGCCGGCGGCGCGCTGCGCGAGGACGTGGTGCGCACCATGCTGGGTACGGTCGATCGTACCCAAGTAGCGGCCATGCTGGATGCACTGGCCGAGGGCGATGGCCCGCGCCTGCTGCAGGTGGTGGCCGCCCTGGCCGAATTCTCGCCCGACTGGAGTGGCGTGCTGGAAGCGCTGGCCGAAGGCCTGCACCGTATCCAGGTGCAGCAGCTGGTGCCCGGTACCGCCGCTCCCGTCGAAGGCCTGGATGCAGCCGCGTTTGCCGAGCGCCTGCGCCCGGAAGTGGTGCAGCTCTGGTACCAGATGGCCCTGAACGGACGCCGTGACCTGCCGCTGGCGCCGAGCCCGCGTGCCGGCTTCGAGATGGCCGTGCTGCGCATGCTGGCGTTCCGCCCGGCCGCTGCGGTGCCGCCGGTTCCGAAGTCGGTCGACGGCGCAGTAGGCGGTGGCACCGCAGTCGGTAGCGGCGGCGGCCAGGCCGGCGCTGTCAGCCCGGACGCCGCGCCTGTGGCCGCAGTCGCAGCGGCGGGCCCGGCAACGGTGGCCGGCATGGCTGATCCGGCGCAGGCCGCGCCGCGCGAGCCTGAGCCGGACCCGCAACCTGAGCCGGACCCGACGCCGGAACCTGAACCGGTTCCGGTGGAAGAACCCGAGTCGCCGCCGCCGGTGAAGGCCGAAGTGGTGCCGCAGGCGGTGGCCGACGATCTGCCGCCGTGGGTCACTGATGAGGCCCAGGCGCGCGATCAGGCGCTGGCGGAAGAGAGCGACGTGCCGGTCGTGATGGCCACCCCGGAAGCGGCCATGGTCGCGCCGTGGCAGGAGCCGCCGACGCCGGCACCGGTTGCCATGGTGGCCGAGCCGGAACGCACGTTCCAGGCTGAAGGCATCGCGATCATCCCGGCTGCGCCGAAAGCCGCACCGTCGCCGGTGGCGCGGGAGGGCATGTCCGATCTGGCCACCGCCGAAGATTGGCTCGATCTGGTGGCCAACAGTGGCCTCAGCGGCCCGTCGCGGCAGCTGGCGGCCAACGCGGCCTTCATCAGCTGCAAGGGGGGCACCTTGAAACTGGGCCTTTTGCCCGGATTTGAGTACCTGCGTTCCGAACGCGCGCTGTCCGCCCTGGGCGAAATGCTGGAAAAGGCCCTGGGCCACGCGCCGAGGATCGTGGTCGAGACCGTGGAAACCGAGCAGGTCCCGGCCGAGACCCTGCACCAGCGTGCCGACCGCCAGCGTGGCGAGCGGCAACAGGCCGCCGAGGCCATTTTCATGGACGATCCGGAAGTGCAGCTGCTGATCCAGCAGCATGGCGCCCGGGTTGTTTCCGATTCCATCCGTTCTTTTGACGAGTAAGCAACCATGCGCGGCAACATCGCCCAACTGATGCAGCAGGCCCAGAAGATGCAGGAAAACCTGCAGAAGGCCCAGGAAGAAATCGCAAAAATTGAAGTGACCGGCAGTGCTGGTGGCGGCATGGTCAGCGTGACCCTGACCGGCGCCAAGGAATGCCGAAAGGTGCGCATCGACCCGTCGCTGGCCAGCGATCCGGAAATGCTGGAAGACCTGATTGCCGCCGCCTTCAACGATGCGTCGAACAAGATCGACGCCGAGTCGAAGTCGAAGATGGGGTCGGCCACCGCCGGCATGCAGCTGCCGCCGGGCATGAAGCTGCCGTTCTGATGGGTTGTCGGGCACCTGCCTGTCAGGTGCCATCGACCCGGTAGAGTCGAGCAAGCTCGACTCTACAAAGCCCTTCAGTCGAGCAAGCTCGACTCTACAAAGCATGTCGCCGTGTCCGCACCCCTGCTTGAACAACTGATAGATGCACTGCGGGTGTTGCCTGGCGTCGGCCAGAAGACCGCCCAGCGCATGGCCTACCACTTGCTTGAGCGCGAGCGCGAAGGTGGGCAGCGCTTGGCCGAGGCACTGGCCCTGGCGGTCGAGCGCATCGGCCATTGCGCGCAGTGCCGCGATTTCAGCGAAACCGAGCTGTGCCCGACCTGCGCCAGCAACGGTCGCGAACGCAGCCAGTTGTGCGTGGTTGAATCACCGGCCGATCGCCTGGCCATCGAGAACGCGACCGGCTTCCGTGGCGTCTACTTCGTGCTGCAGGGCCGGCTCTCGCCACTCGATGGCGTCGGCCCGCGCGAACTGGGCCTGGAGCAGCTGGAACAGCGGCTGGCGCAGGGCGAAGTGCAGGAGTTGATCATCGCCACCAGCGCGACCGTTGAAGGCGAAGCAACCGCGCACTATCTGGCCCAGCTGGCGCGTGCCCGCCAGGTGCAGCCGAGCCGCCTGGCGCAGGGCCTGCCGCTGGGGGGCGAACTGGAATACGTTGATCGCGGCACGTTGTCGCATGCCTTCGGGACGCGCAGCGAATTCCGCGATTGACCGCAGCCGCGCAGGATGCGGCCGGCCTACAATGCGGTGGACCACCCCGCCGAGGCCGAGCATGAGCACCGAAACCCTCTTCAGCAAGATCATCCGTCGCGAGATCCCGGCCACCATCGTCTATGAAGATGACGAGGTGCTGGGCTTCAAGGACATCGCACCGCAGGCGCCGGTGCACGTGCTGTTCATTCCGAAGAACGAGGTCATTCCGACCCTGGACGATCTGCAGCCGGCTCAGGCGCACCTGATCGGCAAGCTGGCGTTGGCCGCCGCCGCCTATGCGCGCAGCGAAGGGTTTGCCGAGGATGGCTACCGCATCGTGATGAACTGCCGCGAGCATGCCGGGCAGACCGTCTTCCATATCCACATGCACCTGTTGGCCGGTGCGCCGCTGGGGCATTTCGGTACGCCGGGGCATTAGTGCCGACCAACGATCGGCACCCACCGTGGATGGCCCAGTAGATCCACGCCATGCGTGGATGGCAGTCGCCAGTAGATCCACGCCATGCGTGGATGGCACCAACAAAAAGGCCGCCCGAGGGCGGCCTTCTGCATCACGACAACCGTAGCGGGCTTACCACCAGCCCCAGCCGCGGTAACCGCCCCAGTACGGGCCCCACGGACCCGGGCCCCACGGGCCGTAGGGGTAGGGCACCACATCGACCTGGCGCTGTTCCGGCCACAGGTAGATGACGTCGGCGGCCAGCTTGGGCAGGCGGTAGTCATACTCGCCGATGCGGGTGTTGGCGTAGCCGTCGATCTTGCCGATGAAGGTCACGTCGCGACCGGCTTCGAACACGGCCGGGTCATAGAAGCCGGCGCGGCAGGCGATGAAGCGGCCATCGCTGGCGTCGGACGAGGTCGTGTTCGGGCGGCCACTGCCGTTGAGCGGGCGCGAGATGATCTGGAAGCAGGTCTCGCCCTGGCCGGGCTGGGTTTCGATGATGCGGCCGCCCCAACGAACGGGGGTGCCGACCTGCTGGGTGGCAACCGAGTCACGCGGGGAAACCACGCTGAACTGACCCTGCAGCGGCTTGGGGGCCGTCGCGCAGGCCGACAGGGCCAGGGTGGCCACGGCGGTGAGAAGGAACTTGGTGTTCATGAAGTAGCTCCGGAAGACGGGCGATGCCTGCGCAGGTCCCGCAATAATGGGGCGAGCTCGGTACGAGTGCCAGCGTAGCGCGCTTCAGCGAAACGCTGGCTGAGTGCGATGAGGCCCGGATCGGGGCGCTGGGCATGCACCCGCTGGGCCCAGGCCAGGGCGGGCTCGTGCGGTTCGCGCCCCAGGCCCAGCCGGGTGTAGCGGCGGCCCAGCCGGTGCCAGGCGCGCAGCAGCGGGTCGCGCTCGCGTTCGCCGCGTGCCAGCAGCCAGGCCATCCAGCCCAGCGCCAACAGCGCGGTGGCTGCGAAGCCAGCCAGCAGCTGGCCCGGCCCCAGGTCGTCCAGGCCCAGCGGCTGCAGCAGTTGCTGCTGGCGGCGCGCGTCGAAAGACAGCACCAGGTCGTTCCAGCCACGGCGCAGCCAGTCGCCGATCTGCCCGACCTGCAGCCAGCGCTGCTGCAGGTCGAGGTCGGCGCCGGCCGGCAGCCGGTCTTCCAGCGTGTCCAGGATGCGCTCCGGCGCCACTGCCGCGGTCGGGTCCACCCGCACCCAGCCACGCTGGGGCAGCCAGACTTCGGCCCAGGCATGGGCGTCCATGCGCCGCACCACCCAGTAGTCGCCCAGCCGGTTGCGGCTGCCGCCGGCAAAGCCGGTCACCACCCGCGCGGGGATGCCGGCATTGCGCATCAGCACCACGAAGGCCGAACTGAAGTGCTGGCAGAAGCCGGCTTTGTAGTCGAACAGGAATTCGTCCACCGGGTCGCGCCCGGCCGGCGGCGTGTCCAGCGTGTAGGAGAAATCAGCGGTGATCCACGCCAGTGCACGGCGGACCAGCGCCGCATCATCGTTGCCCGCTTCCTGCCGCCACTGCTGGGCCAGCGCCGCGGTGCGCGGGTTGAAGTTGGCCGGCAGCTGCAGCGCTGACTGGCGCTGGTAGGGCGAGAGCTCGGCATCGAAGCGTGTCGCCGGTGCCGAGTGCAGGCGCCAGCGCGTGAGCGCGGAGAGGTTGCGCTGGCTGGCCAGGCTCATCTCGGCATTGAGCTGGGTGCCGTCGGGGGCGGCGGTCGGCAGGTCCAGCGCCACCAGCAGGCGACGGTCGGTGGGTTCGTAGTCGATCTGGTAGTCCCAGCCCTGGCCCTGGTAGGCCACCTGCGCCGGCCGCCGCTGGTTGGCGGCGCGGTCGCGCGTCCAGACGTGGCCGTCGAACCGGGTCAGCACCGGCCCGCGCCAGTAGCGCTGTTCCGGTGCGGGGACGGCACCAAAGAACTGCACGCGCAGCGCCGGGGTGTCATCGGCCATCAGGTCCAGCCACTGGTCCGGCTCCATCGAATCGGACAGCCCGGGCGTGCCGACCGCGCGCTCGGGTACGCCCCACAGGGGCGTGGCCAGCCGCGGGAACAGCCAGAAGCAGGCCAGTGCCAGCGGCAGGCCGATCAACAGCAGGCGGCCAACGCCACGCACCTGGCCGGCCAGCGGCAGCGGCGCGCTGCGCCCTTCGTTGTGGGCCAGCCGCTGCAGGGCGAGCAGGGCGCTGCCGCCCGCCAGTGCGGCCAGCAGCGTGGTCAGTGGCCCCTGGTCGAGCAGGAAGGCGGCAAATGGCGCGAACAGGGCAAAGCCGAGCAGGCTGCGGGCATCGCGCACGCTGCGCAGTTCGCTGGATTTGATCGCCAGCATGGCCGCCAGCAGCGCGCAGCCGGTGTCACGTCCGGGCCGCACCGCGCCCATCTGCCAGACAATGGTGCCCAGCATGGCCAGCACCAGCAGCAGGCGCACGGGCATGGGCAGCACGCGGCGCTGCGACAGCGCCGCCGTGGTCAGGCCGGCCACGGCGATCAGCGCGGCCAGCGGCCCGGGCAGCTGCAGCAGCAACGGCAGCAGCGCCAGTGCGGCGCTGGCCAGGGTCCAGCCGCGTGCGTTGCGGTCCAGCAGCAGGGCGGGCTCAGTCATGGGGCATCAGCGCCAGTGCGCGCAGGCACGCGTGATGGTGGCTGGCGCCCTGGCCGGGGCCGAGTGCGGGTTGGCCGGGCAGCAGCAGGGTATAGCGCCGGCCTTCGCGCTCGGCGGTGTCGACCCAGCGCGCCAGGCGCGAGATGCGCGCTTCCGGCGGCAGGGTCGGCAACGCGCGCCAGTCCAGCAGCACTTCAATACCGACCGGCTTCTCGTATTCGCGCACCAGCAGCGTGTCGCGTCGCGCCGAGTGCTTCCAAGCGATGCTGCGCGGCGGGTCGCCCGCGCGGTACGGGCGCAGCTGGTGCAGTTCCTCGCCGCTGGCATGGGCGCGGGTATGCAGCGGGTCGCTGCCCTGTTCGGGCAGCGGCGGCGCCAGCGCCTCGGCCACCGGATGCACCAGCAGCGGCTGTTCCGGCCATACCCACGACCAGGCGCGCACCAGGCCCAGCGGCTGGGTGCTGGACAAGCGGATGCGCGGCAGGTCCAGCCAGCCGCGGCGATGCGTGGGTACATCCAGTTCCGCTTCAGCGCGGCCCTGCGCGGGAAGATCGGTCCAGGCCTGGCTGTCACCGATCTGCAGTTCCAGGCCATGGCGGGGCCGTGGATCACGTAGCGACAGGTCCACGCGCAGGCGCAGCGGTTGCCCGGCCGGCACCGGTTCGGCGGCGATCGCATCGATCTGCACGCCGGACAACTGCAGGTGGGCGGCAATGGCGCTGGCGATGGCGGCCGCCGCCAGCAGCAGCGCCAGCAGCATGGCCGGGTTGTTGTTGTAGTTCAGTGCGCCCAGCAGCATGGCCGACAGCAGCACGGCCACGAACAGCCCGAAGCGCGTGGGCAGGACATAGATGCGCCGCCGGTCGAGCCGCTGCGGCAGCGCTTCGGGCATGCGCGGGCGTGCCAGGCGCAGCAGGCGTGAGCCGCGTGCGGGCATCCTCAATCCACCGCGACCGTCTGCAGGATGGCGCGCGCCAGCGCCGGCCCCGTGCTCGATTCGGACTCGCCCACCAGACGGTGGCCAGCCACGGCGACAAACAGGGTCTGCACGTCTTCGGGCACCACGTGGCCACGGCCGAGCAGCAGCGCATGGGCCTTGGCGGCGCGCAGCAGTGCCAGGCCGGCACGCGGCGACAGGCCCACGCGCACGCCGGCATGCTGGCGGCTGCGGGTCAGCAGCGCCTGTACGTAGTCCACCAGCGCGTCGCTGGCGTGGATCTGTCCCACGGCCTCGCGCAGCTGGCGCACCTGGTTGTCATCCAGCTGCGGCACCGCGCGTGCGATCAGGTCGCGACGGTCGGTGCCACGCAGCAGCTCGCGTTCGGCCTGCGGGCTGGGGTAGCCCATCGCCAGCCGCAGCAGGAAGCGGTCCAGTTGCGAGTCGGGCAGCGGGAACGTACCCGACAGGTCGACCGGATTCTGCGTGGCGATGACAAAGAACGGATCGGGCAGGGGATGGGTCTGCCCATCGAGGGTGACCTGCTGTTCGGCCATCGCTTCCAGCAGCGCGCTCTGGGTGCGTGGCGGCGCACGGTTGATCTCATCGGCCAGCAGCACGTGCGAGAACACCGGGCCGGGATGGAACTGGAACTGGCGCGTGCCGGCGTCGTACACCGACACACCCAGCACATCGGCCGGCAGCAGGTCGGAGGTGAACTGCACGCGCTGGAAGCTCAAGCCCAGGCTGCTGGCCAGTGCGTGCGCCAGTGTCGTCTTGCCCAGGCCGGGCAGATCTTCGATGAGCAGATGGCCACCGGAAAGCAGGGCGACGAAAGCCAGCCTGACTTCCGGCACCTTGCCCAGCACCAGTGCGTTGACCTGATCCTGTGCATCACGCAGGGCCTGGCGCAGTTGATCGGTTAGCATGCTGGGCATGGGGGACGAAGCAGGCATGGTCGTCTCACGTTCGGGAACCATTCGATTCTATCCATAGAGCAATGCAGGGCGAACAACGCGCACGCACGATATTTTTCTGGTTATGGACGCTGGTCACAGCGGCCAAGCTGCTTGTGGCCGCGCGCCTGCCGTTGTTCGTGGACGAAGCGTTCTACTGGCAGGAAGGCCAGCACCTGGCGGCGGCGTACTCCGATCTGCCGGGGCTGACCGCATGGCTGGCGCGTCTGGGCGTGGAGATCGGGGGGCAGCATGTCCTCGCGCTGCGCCTTCCGTTCCTGCTCATCGGTGCCCTGCTGCCGCTGCTGGTCGCGCGCATCGCCACGCGCTGGTTCGGCAATGTGGCGGGCTGGCAGGCCGGCAGCCTGACGCTGTTGATGCCGCTGTCGGCCACGCTGGGCCTGCTGGCCGTGCCCGATGTGCCGCTGGCGCTGGCGTCGGTGCTGTGCCTGGATGCCGGTGCGCGCCTGCTGCGCAACGTCGATGCCTCATCGGCCATCAAGCTGGGCCTGGGCCTGCTGATCGGCGCGCTCAGCCATTACCGTTTCATCGGCGTGATCGGCGTCGGCTTCATCGCCCTGCTGGCGCTGCCGCCGGGCAGGCGCATGCTCACCGATCCGCGCGTGTGGGTGGCGCTGGCGGTGGGTGTGCTGGCGTGGCTGCCGCTGCTGGCCTGGAATGCGGACAACCACGAGGCCGGCCTGAAGTTCCAGGTGGTGGAACGCCACCCGTGGGCATTTGAGTGGCGCGGCCTGTGGTTCCTGGTGATCCAGCCGATGCTGGTCACGCCCATCCTGTGCATCGCGATGTGGAAGGTGGCGCTGGCCGGCACCCGCAGCGGTGGCGGCGCGCGCGTGCAGTGGCGCTACTTCGGCCTGGTCGGTGGCGTTTC
Source organism: Stenotrophomonas sp. NPDC077659 (assembly GCF_050268705.1). Classification (NCBI taxonomy): domain Bacteria; kingdom Pseudomonadati; phylum Pseudomonadota; class Gammaproteobacteria; order Lysobacterales; family Lysobacteraceae; genus Stenotrophomonas; species Stenotrophomonas sp. NPDC077659. The sequence goes on from NZ_JBNNHG010000064.1 coordinate 13,228, forward strand.
CACGCTGGGCATCTTCCTGCTGGGCTTCTTCACCGATGTCGAGCGCATCAGCTTCCACTGGCCGCTGCCGGGTTACCTGGCGCTGCTGGTGGCGGTGCCGGTGGTGCTCAACGGTTGGCCGCGCTGGCTGCGCCGTACCGGCTGGTGGCTGGCCGGTACCGGCATGGCCTTGGCCTTCGCCTATTACCTGATGGCCTCCACGCCCTCGCTGCGCGAGCAACTGGCGGGTGACAAGTATTACCCGCGCAACTTCGCCGGCTGGGAACCGCTGGCGGCCGCCGTGCGCGACGAACTGAAGCAGATGCCGGAGGACACGCGCGTGCTGGCCGGCAATTTCAAGGTCGGCGCCGAGCTTGGCTTCCAGCTGGGGGATGCCAGCATTGCGGTACTGCCGCATCCGCTCAACGACAAGCATGGCCGCACCGCACAGCTGGCGCAGTGGGGGCAGCTGCACCAGGGTGAGCGCCGTGCGCCGATGCTGCTGGTGCTTTCACCCAGCGACCAGCGCTTCCGCGATCTGGTGCCGCAGTATCACGCCGTCTGCGGGCAGGTCGGGCCGCTGCCGCCGCCGCGGGTGGTCAGCAATGACCATGGTTTCCAGCGCTTCCTGCTGTTCCGCCTGCCTGCACAGCGTGCTGAAGGTGCGTGCGTGACGCCGGCGGTGGCCTATCTGGATTCACCGGCCAATGGTGAAGCGGTGTCGGGTACGCTGGCGGTGAAGGGCTGGGCGTTCAAGGACGGCGTTGGCCTGGCGCGCGTGGAAGTGCTGGTGGACGGCCAGCCAGCGGGGGATGTGCAGTATGGCCGCGAGCTGGACATCCGCCCGATGTGGCCGATGTCCAACGATCCGCAGCACCCGCATGCAGGCTTTGATGGCAGCGTCGATACGCAGGGGCTGTCGCCTGGCCGGCATTGGCTGGGCCTGCGCCTGCATGGGCGCGATGGCAGTGTGGAAGACTGGCAGGAACAGCCGTTCGAGGTGGTTCCGCGTTTGTAGCGTCGAACTTGCTCGACGGCGCTTCGCTCCCTGTAGAACCGAGCCTATGCTCGGCTGGATGTTCGAAGCAGCCGAGCGTGGCTCGGCTCTACAGGGGCAGTCGCTTACGGCACGGCGAAGCCGGCCTGGCGCAGCAGCCGGCACAGCGCGATCAACGGCAGCCCGACCAGCGCCGTGGGGTCGCGGTTGTCGATCGCCTCGAACAGGCTGATGCCCAGGCCCTCGCACTTGAAGCTGCCCGCGCAGTCCAGCGGCTGCTCGGCGGCTACGTAACGTGCGATCTCCTGCGCCTGCAGCGGGCGGAAGCGCACTTCTGTCAGGTCCATGGTCGCGAACGATTCTCCCCCGCGCGTGAGACTGATCGCCGTATGGAAGCGCGCCGTCTGCCCGGCCATTGCCGCCAATTGCGCGTAGGCGGCCTCGACCGTGCCGGGCTTGCCCAGCGGCTGGCCGTTCAGGTCCGCCACCTGGTCCGACCCGATCACCCAGGCGCCGGGGTGCCGCGCGGCGACCTCGGCGGCCTTCGCGGCGGCCAACCGGCCTGCCAGCGCCAGCGGCGTCTCACCGGCCTGTGGGGTCTCGTCCACGGCCGGGCGTGCGCAGTCGAAGGGCAGCCCCAGACGCTGCAGCAGCTCGCGTCGGTAGGGGGACGTGGAGGCCAGGAGCAGGGCGGGCATGCGACAATTCCGGGGCAGGGCGCGGCAGTCTGGCCCGCGTCCGGCACCGCCAGCAAGCCCCTCTGTGGCGGGCATTTGACAGCGGCGGCCCCGATCCTTAGTATTCAGCGGCTTATGTCCGCGAACGTGCCCGAAACGCTGGATGCCTGGCGGATGGTTGTAGCGCGAAGGCGCTTCGACGGCCAGGTCCCACTGGCTGAAATGACCCGCCTGCAGGGCTTGGTCGCCGATACCGACGGTGAGTGCATTTACTCGCTTGAATTCGGTCGCGACGACGTCTTGCGGGTATCCTATGTGGAACTGACCATCGACACCGCGTTGCCGCTGACCTGTCAGCGCAGCATGCAGCGATTCCTGTTGCCGGTGAAGATGACCCAGAGGCTGGGGCTGATCCGTGACGAGGACGAGGAATCGTCCCTGCCGGAGGAGTACGAAGCGTTGCTGGTGCCGGAAGACGGGCAGCTGCATCCGCTGGACCTGGTTGAAGACGAGTTGGTGCTGGCGGTGCCTGTGGTGCCGCTGTCGCCGGACGGTGAAGCAGTCGACAGGGACTGGGCGCCGAGCGAAGAAGAAACAAAGCAGGCCAACCCGTTTGCGGCGTTGGCGGCACTGAAGAAAGACTAGAAGCATTAGCAGCCGGATTGTCGTCGGCGGCTGCGGCGAAAGCGAAAGTGTGCTGGGCGCTGGCGTCCTGCGCGACGATACGACGAAGCAAAACGAACCGAGTTTGGAGCAATCCCATGGCTGTCCAGAAATCCCGTGTTACCCCGTCCCGTCGCGGCCAGCGCCGTTCGCATGACGCCCTGAGCGCCAAGCAGCTGTCGACCGACCCGACCACCGGCGAAGTGCACCTGCGTCACCACATCACTGCTGATGGTTTCTACCGCGGCAAGAAGGTCATCCAGACCAAGACCTCGGCCGTCGAAGAAGATTGATGTGCCGGTGAGGCCGCTGCTCCAGGGCAGCGGCCTTTGCCTTCTTCCCCGGGCATGCCGGTGACCGGCAGCCTGCGCAACAGGAAACATGATGAGCAAGCGGATCTACTCGAGGATCGCGGGCACCGGTAGTTATTTGCCGGAGAAAGTCCTGACCAACGCCGACCTGGAAAAGATGGTCGAAACCTCGGACGAGTGGATCCAGACGCGCACGGGGATTCGTGAACGGCACATCGCGGCCAAAGGCGAAACCACCAGCGACCTCGGCTACCACGCCGCGGTGCGTGCGCTGGAAGCGGCCGGTATCGACGCTTCGCAGCTCGACATGATCGTGGTCGGTACGACCACCCCTGATCTTATTTTCCCGTCCACCGCGTGCCTCATCCAGGCCAAGCTGGGTGTGTCGGGCTGCCCCGCCTTCGACGTCAACGCGGCCTGCTCGGGCTTCGTGTTCGCGCTCGGCGTGGCCGACAAGTTCATCCGCTCCGGTGACGTCCGCTACGTGCTGGTCATCGGCGCTGAAACGCTGACCCGCATCGTCGACTGGGAAGACCGCACCACCTGCGTGCTGTTCGGCGACGGTGCCGGCGCGGTCGTGCTCAAGGCCGACGAAGAAACCGGCATCCTCAGCACCCACCTGCATTCCGATGGCACCAAGAAGGAACTGCTGTGGAACCCGGTCGGGGTGTCGGTCGGTTTCAAGGACGGCGCCAACGGCGGCGGCACCATCAACATGAAGGGCAACGACGTGTTCAAGTACGCCGTCAAGGCGCTGGACTCGGTCGTGGACGAAACCCTGGAGGCCAATGGCCTGGGCAAGTCCGATCTGGATTGGCTGATCCCGCACCAGGCCAACCTCCGCATCATCGAAGCCACCGCCAAGCGCCTGGACATGTCGATGGACCAGGTCGTGGTCACCGTCGATCGCCACGGCAACACCTCCTCCGGTTCGGTGCCGCTGGCGCTGGACACCGCCGTGCGCTCGGGCAAGGTCGAGCGCGGCCAGCTGCTGCTGCTGGAAGCCTTTGGTGGCGGCTTCACGTGGGGTTCGGCTCTGCTGCGCTATTGATAGCGCAGTTACGACAACGTGAAGTCTGTCGTTACGGCCCCTGTGGGGCCGTAACGCGTTCAGGAGATCCGTCATGGTTGAGCCCATCGTCATCGAAGGGCAGCGCGCCTGGCTGAAGCAGTACGGCAAGGGAAGCCGGGCTTTCGCTTTGGGCCTGCTCAATTTCATTGCCCGCCGCTTCCACCTTGATGCCCTGCGCCCACCGCCGCACCGCGGGGGCGACGCTGCGCGCGAGACCGAGGCCCGTCGTCTGGGTGAGCTGCACGCGCAGGGCGTGAACGTGCCCGAAGTGATCGGCAGTGGCCACGCGGCGCTGGTGATCGGCGACAACGGCGGTTCCTTCAATACCTGTCTGCGCGAAGCCGATGACGCGGGCCGGGACCGGTTGGTGGCGGCGGCGATGAAGGCATTGGCCGAGGCGCACGCACAGGGCGCGTATTTCGGCCAGCCGGTGCCGCGCAACCTCACCTGGGACGGGCAGCGCGTGGGCTTCATTGATTTCGAGGAAGATCCGCTGGAAGTGATGGATCTGGCTGAAGCGCAGGCGCGCGACTGGCTGATGTTCGGCTATGGCGTGGCCAAGTACTACGCCGACCGGCCGCAGCACCTGCAGGCGATGATGGCCGAGGCCATGCATGACGTGCAGGCCCCGGTGCGCGCGCACGTGCATTCGGTCAGCGGCCGCCTGCAGGGCCTGGCCCGCATCTGCATGAAGCTGGGGCGCTCGGCCCGCGCGCTGGCGCAGTCGATCTTCATCACCCATGGCGCCACCACGCTGGGGCTGATCATGGTGGTGGGCCTGTGCGTGGACTTCTTCGCCGATGGCGAGCTGGACCTGCTGCAGCTGTTCTGCTGATCGCATCCGCCGGGCATGGCCCGGCGCTACCGGTCGCTTGCGGATCTGACCCCGGTCCATACGCCGTGCATACGCGCACGTACAGACGACACGGGGGATTCGCCCTTATCATGGCCCGCTTCGATTGCAACAAGCGGATGACCGCGTGACCGTATCCACCCTCGCTTTTGTCTTCCCCGGTCAGGGCTCGCAGTCCGTGGGCATGCTGGCCGAGCTGGCCGAGCTGCACCCGCAGGTGCGTGAAGCCTTCACCGAAGCATCCGATGGTGCCGGCGTCGACCTGTGGGCGCTGTCCCAGGGGGGGCCGGAGGAAATGCTCAACCGTACCGAATACACCCAGCCGGCCCTGCTGGCGGCGAGCATCGGTGCGTGGCGCGCCTGGAACGCCGTGGCTGGTCCGCAGCCGTCGGTGCTGGCCGGCCACAGCCTGGGCGAATACACCGCGCTTGTCGCTTCTGGCGCGCTGAGCCTGCATGACGGCGCGCACCTGGTGCGCCTGCGCGGCCAGCTGATGCAGGAAGCCGCGCCGGCCGGCGTCGGTGCCATGGCCGCTGTTCTGGGCGCGGAAGACCAACTGGTGCTGGACGTCTGCGCCGAAGCGGCAGGCAGCCAGATCGTGGTGCCGGCCAACTTCAATTCGCCGGGCCAGATCGTCATCGGTGGCGACGCCGACGCGGTGGACCGCGCCCTGGCGCTGCTGGCCGAAAAGGGCGTGCGCAAGGCCGTGAAGCTGGCCGTCAGCGTGCCCTCGCATACCCCGCTGATGCGCGAAGCCGCCAACCGCCTGGCCGAAGTGATGGCCGGTCTGTCCTGGCAGGCGCCGACGCTACCGGTGGTGCAGAACGTCGATGCCAAGGTGCACGACGGCGTCGATGCCATCCGTACCGCGCTGGTGCAGCAGCTGTACCAGCCGGTGCAGTGGACCGGTTGCGTGCAGGCGCTGGCCGCCCGCGGCATCACCCAGATCGCCGAGTGCGGTCCGGGCAAGGTGCTTACCGGCCTGGTCAAGCGCATCGACAAGGCCATCGACGGCCGTTCCCTGGCCACTCCGGGCGACTTCGAAGGCGCGCGCGAGGCGTGGTCGGCCTGATTCCCCTGTTCCTGCTGATCGTGCCGGTGGCCGCTGCAAGCGGCACGCGCGCGGTCGCTGCCTACGTCTGAGGACAACATCATGAGCAAGCCCCTGCAGGGTGAAATCGCACTGGTCACTGGCGCCAGCCGTGGCATTGGTGCCGCCATCGCCGATCTGCTGGCCGCCCAGGGCGCCACCGTCATCGGCACCGCCACCACCGAGTCCGGCGCTGCCGCGATTGGTGAGCGCCTGGCGGCCCACGGCGGCCACGGCCGCGCGCTGAACGTCACCGACGCCGCCGCGCTGGAAAGCGTGCTGGACGGCATCGCCAAGGAGTTCGGTGCGATCTCGATCCTGGTCAACAACGCCGGCATCACCCGCGACAACCTGCTGATGCGCATGAAGGACGAGGACTGGGCGTCGATCATCGACACCAACCTGACCAGCGTGTTCCGCACCAGCAAGGCGGTCATGCGCGGCATGATGAAAGCGCGCAAGGGCCGCATCATCAACATCGCCTCGGTGGTGGGTGTAACCGGCAATGCCGGCCAGGCCAACTATGCGGCTGCCAAGGCCGGCATCATCGGTTTCAGCAAGTCGCTGGCCAAGGAAATCGGCTCGCGCGGCGTCACCGTCAACGTCGTTGCTCCCGGCTTCATCGACACCGACATGACCAAGGCACTGCCGGAAGAAGCCCGCACCGCCCTGATCAACGACATCGCCCTCGAACGCCTCGGCGCCCCGGAAGACATCGCCCACGCGGTGGCTTTCCTGGCCAGCCCGGCGGCCGGCTACATCACCGGCGAAACCCTCCATGTGAACGGCGGCATGTACATGCCGTAAGCAAGGGGCGCATGGATTGCGCCGCAAGTGGTTGATCTGCGGGGTTTTTTGCGCACATGCAAGGCCGCGCCGGTTTCCACTACACTATCCCACGGCCATCGCCATCCGATGGCGACCACTTTTGAACCACTACTCCATCTGGAGCGATACCCCATGAGCACCATCGAAGAACGCGTCAAGAAAATCGTCGTCGAACAGCTTGGCGTCAAGGAAGAAGAAGTCACCAACAGCGCATCGTTCGTCGATGACCTGGGCGCTGACTCGCTGGACACCGTTGAGCTGGTGATGGCCCTGGAAGAAGAGTTCGAGTGCGAGATCCCGGACGAAGAAGCCGAGAAGATCAGCACCGTGCAGGCCGCCATCGACTACATCAAGGCCCACGTCAAGGCCTGATGTCAGACGGCAGTGCGCGCGCGGGTTCCGCTCGCCGCGCACCGCACCCCATGGGGCCGCAGTTGCGGCCCCGTGTGTTTGAGCATCACATCGAAGCAAACCGAGTTGCCCGTTGAAATCATCCGGGTCAGGAGAATCAGCAATGAAGCGTCGCGTCGTCGTAACCGGCCTGGGTATCGTCTCGCCGTTGGGCAATGATCTGGCCAGCAGCTGGGAAGGCATCACCCACGGTCGTTCGGGCATCGGTCCGCTGACCAACGTTTCTGATGCCTACCTGGATCGGTTCACCACCAAGATTGCAGGTGAGGTCAAAGGCTTTGACATCACCGCCGACAATGAACTGTTCGGCAAGTACCGGGTCAGCGGCA